>DZAL01000255.1 GCA_022729575.1 Thiomargarita sp. | reverse complement strand
TACTCCCCTCCTTACCAAGGAGGGGTTGGGGGTGGTCATGCGTAAGGTGAGTTAACGATTCTTCTGGTGCGTGCCCCAATAAAATATTAAGCCCATTATTCCAAAAATATAGCCAATTCCACCTAAAATATCATGCAGGTAAATTTTTTCTTGGTAAGTTTCCAATTGTTCGCGTAATGGGCGAATGGTTTTGTCCAGTAATTTTTCTAGCTCTTGAGGAGAAATCGCAGTTTCAACCGCGGTTGAATTGACTGGAATTGGCGAGGTGACTGCCGTTGAGTTTGGTGACAGCAACTTAGAATGGTTGGGTGGTGTTGGTAAATTATCACTTAATTCTTCCGCCTTGACCGTATAACTGGCTTGGTGGCCATCACCGGTATTTAAAAGAAAAGTATGGGCCATGTTTTGAGTGACCGTGTAGGTAAATTCGCCTTGGGTATTGGTCAAAATGGTTGCCAATAAATGGCCATCCACCGTTTGAACTTGAATCGGCATGTTAGTGATTCGACCGCCGCCCGGAAAATAGGCATAACCACTAATAACATCGCCAGCGGCAGTGGCAAACAATTTGACTTTGTGCGCGTAAACAGTGGTGGGCCAGAGCCAGAGCAGAATATAAAATATGACTAACATTAACCAGGAGAACGTTTTAAACATGAGCAGTTTCGGTTTGGTTTGAAATTTGAAACGGTACGGTAAGTAATTCCGGGCGGACTTGGTGTAAAAAACTGACAATGGTCGCCGTGATAAAACCTTCGATCAGCATCACGGGCAGATGTGCGAGTAAGGTGAGTTGGACCACGGTAAGAAACTGTGAAGTGGTCGCCATTAAGGAGATGCCAATGAGTACCGTGCTCACGGTAATCGCTACCATTCCCGTGGCCAAACCATAAATAAAAGCAGTCTGCCGGGTAGCGTTGAGGAGACGGTGATTAAATAGGTAAAAACAGAGAATTGCTGGCATTGCCATATTAAAAGTATTTACGCCTAGTCCACTGAGGCCACCAAAACCAAATAGTATGGCTTGCAAAAATAAGGCAATCAGTAAGGCGGGAAAAGCGGCCCAACCTAACAGGAGTCCGCTGAGTCCATTTAATATCAAGTGGACGCTGGTCGGGCCCAGAGGGAGGTGAATCAAGGAGGCCACAAACAAAGTTGCGCTTAGGACGGCGACTTGTGGCAGACGTTGATAATCTAGTTGAGTTAAACCTATTTTGACCCCAATGGCGGTGAAAACTGCTCCTGTAAGTAATACCGGTGTGGATAGTATACCGTCAGCAATGTGCATAAAAATCTCCTTACGACAATGATAATTTTGATTAGCGATTTTGATTTTGGAGTCCGGAATTTATTCCGTTGGAGGCCGGCTAAATTCTGGATTCCAACGGCAACGGAATAAATTCCGCACTCCAACACCTTATTTCAACGGCAACAGAATAAATTCCGGACCCCAACACCTTATTATTAACGCATCTCCACCGTTTTCACCCACATCAGCGCCCCTAATTCTACAGGTACGATGGGTCCACCCTTAGAATTAATTAAAGGCGTGTCGCCGTCAATTAAAGCCGCAAATCCCCACCAACCAGATTTGGGCATGGTATACGCGAAGACTCCTTGGGCATCCGTTTTAATTTGTTGCGTGAGAAAAGGATCGGAGGGGACTTTGACCTGCTCGCCCTCATTGAAATATTCCACTTCCACCATCGCAAAAGGCACAGGTATACCCTCTTTCTTGACTAGAGCACGAAACAAGTTGCCAGTCCATAATCCATAAGGACGCACCAGCGGTTCAATTTCTACTGGAAATCCAATCAGTTGGTCCCAGCCGGTGCCAGCGGTAAACGCATCCACGACGACTTTGGTGTAATGAATAATCATCTTCCCTTCAGTCGCTTCCCAATAAGGCGCAGGTTCAACGAAAAAAATATAATCGGCTGGAGATTTAAGTAGATAACGAGCCGTAAAAAAAGTTTTGCCGTCGGTGCGATGAGGTTGTAACGTAGGCAATAAATCTTGCTTGCTACCGTGTGCCATGACCCCAAATTGTTTCGGTATCTCCATATTCATCAAGGGACCTTGCGCCATAGGATGAGTAAATAGTAATTTTAATTCAATCGTTCTATTCTCGTCAGGCGTGATAATATCTGAGGAAGGTAACAATACCTGAAAATGAGCCAATACAGGTCGTGAACATAACGTTAAAAACCATAACAAAATATTAAACCAGACAACTTTCATTAATAATCTCCGGATAAAAAACTGTAGTAATAATTTTTAGATAAAAATAATACTATAAATTATAAAAACCTGTCAAGCAATTGTCAAATTTTCAACATAAATTAAGCGTACATAAAATTAAAAAGGGATTGGTTTGAGAAAAAAACCAGTTACCGAGCCACTCATTACGCCAATAATGCCAATTGTGATCAATTTATGCAGTAAGTGACTAAAAGATTTTAGTCATTCGATAATCATGTTTTTACAGTTTTTAACATCATAATTTATAGGTAATCACTTATGTTTCCTGTTTTTTTTAATCATAAATTTATCATGGCAATCAGTTTAATTTTAATGAATAGTCCTCTTTTGGCAGCCAGTTACGACTGCAAAAAGGCCCAGACTACCATAGAAAAAACTATTTGTAATAACTCCGCCTTGAGTCGAGCTGATGAACAGATGGGCAATGCTTACAATAAGTTGAAAAATTCATTAGAATCTGTAGAAGCTCAAAATTTCCACCAAGAGCAACGTGAGTGGTTAGAATTTCGTAATGTGAATTGTTTAGCGGAAGATGTTTCATGTTTATTAGCCATCAACCTAAATCGAGCGGCTATTCTGAATTTTCGAATGTCACCACAGTTTACCACCGCTATGACTACTCAAATTAGTGGTATGTATGCCATCAACAGTCACATGGTCATGAGAGTCCAACCGATGTCGGCACAGAAAATATTTATTGAAATTGCAGGTGCCGAACCTATTAAGGTAAATTGGGTGTGTAATTTTTCAGGGGACGGCGATTTGAACCACAACGAGGTGCTGATTGTCCATGAATCAGATAATACGCCAATTACTTTTACCTTTGTGGGCAATACAGTGGAAGTAAAAGGTGAGAATCTTGAGCATTTTTGTGGCTTGGGAGGAAATATTAGTGGAACGTATATCAAAAGAAACGTGGAGAAGAAAGTTAACGACTGAGTAGGGTGCGTCCCACGCACCTTTACAAAATTAACCGTTAGTGGGCCAATGGTTAGCGCAGTAGTGCGTGGGGGGACGTATCCTACCCAAATTAATTCAAGGGCTCCACCTCTTCTTTGTCAAACCCATTACCTTCATCTTCTTCTTGCAAATTCACCACTCTAGTATTACCATTCCAATTATCAAATTCCACCCGCGCATTGGACGAAGGTGCAGTCAGATTTGACCACTTTTCGAAAGTTGTCAAATCTTGAATCCAGTCAGATTTGACCACTTTTCGAAACTCAGATTTGACCACTTTTCGAAAGTTGTCAAATCTTAAGGCTCAAAAAAGTAAAATTTCTATTTAAGAATTACTGATTGTTTTTCCAAACTTGGCAAATTTTTTCGAGCGGCGAGGCTTCTCTATACTTTGTGGCTCTTCAAATTAAATTTAAATATTTTAGTATAATAATTTTAATTGTTACTAACATAAAATAAAATTATTTACAAGATTTTATCAAAAAAATATATATGTATTACAATCTCTTGACAACAAGACCTGTTACCTTTATTATCAGCGCGTGGTAGTAGGTGGGCTAGATTAGAGATAACTCGTAACCCCTCTTAATATTACAATTATTTTATTATTTTATTATCTCTTCTACAATAACTATCGTGTTAAAAATTACTTTTAACAGAGGACATTATCTATGAAATTGACCAAAATGATTACCCTAGCCGCCAGTATTATTTTTGGCTTAGGATTAAGCTATCCCGTGATGGCAGAGGATGGCGCAACTATTGATGAAGTAACTGCCAAAGTGAAAGAAGCCGCGGCCGCCATTGCCAAAGCCGCCGACAAGGAAGCCGCCATTAAGGAGTTTGAGGGCAAGAGCAAAACCTGGGCGTGGAAAGATACCTACGTATTTGTCTTCACTTGCAAAGGTGATAAAGCCATCGCACATCCTACTTTAGCTGGCAAGACCATTATGGATCTCAAAGATAAAGCCGATAATTTCATTTTTGGTGGAGATACTGGTCTTTGTAAGGCCGCTGAACAAGCTGATGGTGGCTGGTCAGTCTATATGTGGCCGAAAAAAGCGGGTGGCGACCCTTCTGCCAAAGCTACCTTTGCGATGAAGGTAGAAGGCACGGATTATGAAGTGGCCGCTGGTATTTATGCCGAAAAGAAAGTGGAAAACTTTCAATTGAAGTAATCGGATTCAGATTTGACCACTTTTTGAAAGTGGTCAAATCTAAATCGAACACAGATTTTACAACTTTTTGAAAGTGGTCAAATCTTAAACTATCCCCTATTCATAACGTACTGTTCATTTAAATAATGACCTCTCTTGAGAACCTCCTCTCTTCGCGTTTAAATCTCACTCGTCGACACTTTCTCCAAACTACTATTAGCACCGCCGTGGCTGGCAATTTGGTGAGCCAATCACGCCAAGCCTCGGCCTTTGCTTATGAACCTTATCCCACTGATGATGAGTTGACTACTGTCGTTACCAGTTGCGCTCATAATTGTGGGTCCCGGCATATACTGGTCGCCCACAAAAAAGGTGATGTTATTGTACGTCTTTCTACCGACACCGGCGTTTATCAAGGTGACCCTTATGGCACAGATCCGGAGGAGAAACTACAATTACGCGCCTGTTTGCGCGGGCGGGCCTATCGGTCACGGTTATATTCTCCAGAGCGATTGTTATACCCCATGTTGCGCGTTGGCGAACGTGGTGAGGGTAAGTTTAAACGAGTCTCCTGGGATACCGCTTTAGATTTCGTCACGGAGAAGATGTTGCAGATTAAATGGCAGTATGGTAACACCGCTTTGTTAGACCAAAGTTATGCCGGAGCCTCCTGGGGAGTTTTACATAAATCTGACCAAATTGAAGGTTTGTTGGGGCGATTGTTAGGGATGTTTGGTTGTCGCACCAGCTCTTGGTCAGTCCCTTCTTATCAAGGCACCACGTTTAGTTCTCGAATGACCTTTGGTACCATTGAAGATGGCAATGATGATGAGGCGTTCGCTCATTCGAAATTAATCATCTTATGGGGTTGGAATCCGGCGTATACTTTCCATGGTGGCAATACTTTTTATTACCTGCGGTTAGCCAAGCAACGGGGCTGTCAATTTGTCTTAGTGGATCCACAGTATACCGATGCCGCGGCGGCTTATGAGGCTTGGTGGATTCCGATTAAACCGAATACGGATGCCGCCATGTTAGCCGCTATGGCTCATCAGATTTTTACTCAAAATTGGCAAGATCAGGATTTTATTAATCGCTTTACGCAAGGTGTCGATGAAGGGACGATGCCAATGTGGGCCCGCAGTCGCGAGAGTTTTAAAGATTACATTTTGGGCCAAGTCGATGGACAACCGAAATCACCGGCCTGGGCGGCACCTATTTGTGGTGTGAGTGCAGAGGACATCAAAAAATTAGCCCGATTATATGCCACGACTAAACCGGCGGCGTTAAAAGCCTCCTGGGCCCCAGGTCGTACCGCTTATGGTGAGCAATATAGTCGGATGGCGGCGGCGTTGCAGACCATCACCGGTAACGTGGGTAAATTGGGTGGCTCCGCGGAAGGGGTGGGAAAGGCTTGGTACGCGGAAGCGGTGGCTTATCCCCACGACGACTATGCTAACCTGTGGATGCAATCGATTAAATCCGATCGTTGGGCGCATTGTGTATTAAATTATCCCAACGTGTCCCGTGAAGAGATTGGTTTATGGCCACGTAATGATAGCTCTGATGGACAGATTCCTAATTTGCGCGGAATTTTTTGGCAAGGGTCGAATTGGCTGAATCAACTGCCGAATCTGAATAAAGGTCTGCAAGCGATTAAAAAATTAGAGTTAGTGGTTTGTATGGATTCTACTATCACCCCCTCTGGTTTATGGGCCGATATTTTATTGCCCATTGCGACCCATTTTGAACGCCATGATGTGGCATTACCTTGGTACAAGGGACATTACTACATTCATCGACCCCGGGTGATTGAGCCACTTGGCGAAAGTAAAACCGATTTTCAGGTGTTCACGGAATTAGCCTATCGTCTAGGGTTTGGGGAGAAGTATAATCCGAAAGCGACTCGTGACTATTTTGAGCATAACGATAAGGTGGACGAAGCCTATTTACGGGAATGGTGGGAAACCAAGGTGATGTCACAGCAACAGGTCAGTATGACTTGGGAGGAGTTTAAACAACGAGGAGTGTATAAATTCCAGTTAAACCGCCCGATAGTGGCTTTTCAGGATAATGTAGAAAAGAATATCCCCTGGTCAACACCTTCTGGTAAAATTGAAATTTTTTCTAGTTCGTTGGCCCAAGTTGTCGACTGGAAAAAAACTTCTTATGGTTATGAAATTCCAGTGATTCCTAAATGGATACCGGCTTGGGAGTCGCTGAATAATGAGAAAACCGCGGAATACCCGTTTCATTTGATTACTCCTCATCCACGTTGGCGCACGCATAGCATTTTCAATAACGTCGCCATTTTGCGAGAAACTTATGAGCAAGAGGTGACTCTCAATGCGACCGATGCTCAACGTTTAGGTATTCAGACTGGGGATACGGTGGAAATGTGGAATGAACGTGGTAAAGTAGTTGCTCCGGCGTATGTGACACAACGTTGTATGCCAGGGGTAGTGGTATTACATGAAGGCGCGTGGATGGATTTAGATGAGAATGGCATTGACCGTGCGGGTAATCCGGATTTGCTGACGTTAGACCAACCTAGTCCAGCAGGAGCTTTTGCGTATAACACGATTTTGGTCAATCTCAAGAAAACTGAGTTAACACATCGTGCCGGTTGGGATAACTTGGCGACCGCGAGAAGTCATGTATTTCGGCGTTGAAAGATTTGACAACTGTTCAAAAGTGGTTAAATCTAAACCAACTTTTGACCAAAGAGTTGACCACTTTTTGAAAGTTGTCAACTCTTAACACGAGGTGGATAGACTAAAAACGTCAAGACCACTAAACTACCAAAGATTGAATAAACCAGGGTAAACCTGGAGCCGAATAAAAGAGCAAATAAGGTACCCAGTAGCCAATGAAACTGTGAGCATAACCAATTTCACCGGCTGGCCTTCGTATATAGTTTTCCCCACACACGTTTTGGGCAAAGTCGGAGTCCCAACACACCTGTTGGGCGGCGGTGGTCCAAAACGTGTTTTGGACTCCTTAACTTAATGGCATTGAGGCTTTAGCCGGGCCGTGGGGCTGGAGGCTTCACGGCTGGAGCCTCTAGTCCAGCAGTAAAAACTTACTGGTGTGCATAGAGTAGCCGTGTACGGGGGGGGCAGGGGTACAAAAATTTATGAATACTACTGTATCTTAGGTTTAATTCAACTCCATTATCGATTCTAAATGAGAAACTACGTATGCGTCTAACTTCTTCTCAAGTACAAGTGATTAAAACCACGGTTACTCGTGTGCTTGGTTTTCCGTATCGCCTCTGGCTTTTTGGCTCGCGGGTGGATGACCAAAAGCGGGGCGGCGATATTGACTTGTTCATTGAAACCGATGAAATTATCTCCAACCGAGCCGAAACTATTTGCCGGGTCTATGGTGCCCTGATTAGGGTGCTTGGTGATCGTAAATTAGATGTCATCATCAAGGACGCACGTACCGAAAATGCACCCATTTTTGACATTGCCAAACGCACCGGAGTGGTGTTATGACGTTTTTGCTAGAATATAAAGAAAGTGCTTGTTTCGCCTTGGAATTGGCAAAACGGGAAGTGACACATTTGGCCTACACTCACCATAAGCAAAGATGGGAGTTTTCCCTGCTAATTCAATTGGCGGATACTCCCTCCCTTACCAACAATGCCATTAAGTTAAGCTAAGGTGACGGCGTTGGAGTCCAAAGCTTCAGCTTT
>DZAL01000389.1 GCA_022729575.1 Thiomargarita sp. | reverse complement strand
GTAAGGACTACACCTCTCACTCAGTGTAGGGGGAATCTCACCCCATACCTAATTATCTAACTAAGCACACAATCCGTTGTACTAGACTGAAGCATTGATTGGTTCTGCTGAGAAAGAAGGTAGCATTATTGGGCATTTAACGACTCAAATCACCCCTATTATCGTTCCTCATTACCTTCTTCTCGTTCCCACGCTTCCGCGGTCATCCTTATACACAAGTCCTGCGGTGCCTAGATAACCGATTGATTTATAACGAAAGACCTCAAGTGGGCACACTTATTAAAATCTTGGTAAATCAAATACCTAAAAACTTGTGTATAAGACTGACCGCGGAGCGTGGGAACGAGAAAATTCCCACACGGAGCGTTGGAATTAGAAAAAGGTGATTAAATGAAGTACTACTCAACCAAAATATTAAAATCAATTAACTATAATTACCAAAATCATTTAATATATAATAGTATATTAATAGTATAAACGTAAATGAATATTACTATATTATGATGCTTGGGATGCACCCTACAACAGTGGCGCAAAAGCGTAGAAAATAGAAAAATCTATAATCACTTGAAAATACCGGACACCAGCCCCACTGTTACGGAGACGATTTACCATTTTGAATGGTAAACGTTTATGGAATGGAAACTGAGTTAAATGGTATTATCCAATAAAAACTATGGATTTAAACTTCAACTCAGTTAAACACATATTCTTTATTAACATTTAGGAAATTATGATATGTTACTTAAAATAATCAGTCTATCAGTCCTTATTTTATCATTAGTGGCCTGTGATAAAGGTCAAGAAACCGCGACCACGACCAACAAGCCTGCCGAACCCGCTGTTGTGGCACCGACACCACCGGCACCAATAGAAAAAGCTAAAGAAGTACCAGGCACTGTAGATAAAGCAACTACGGAACAAGGCAAAGCCGCTGAAAATCCCAAATAATTGTTAACTCACTTTATGCAGGTTAACTTAACCACCTTCGGCCAATCCTTGCTAGGAGTATGCGTCAATTGAGGCTACTCCCCTCCTTAGCAAGGAGGAGCTGGAGCTGGGGATGGTTATGTGTAAGGTGAGTGGTTATAACACCAATCTGGGTGGTGATGAAATTTAGGGGAGAACCTAGGACTGGCAGTCTTTTGAGGACTGCCAGTCCTAACTGCACTGTCACCCACATTTCAGGACTACCTTAATTTGTAGAAAAGTATGCCAAGAAGGTGAATGGCATTTGATCCAGCCTCTCTCTCTGGTTTTTCAAAAGAACATTTGCTGGCACGTCACACCCGCCCCACCCTATCAAAACCGATACCGCACCTCTCCCCACAAACTTCTCCCCGCCAAGGGCAAATCATTCGGAATGCTAGTGTCAGAAGGTTCACAGGCCTCGGCATCAAACAGGTTGCGTACTGATAATCCCACTTCCCACGGTTGCTTCTCCTGTTGATAGCGTAACGTCAAATCCACCGTCGTGTAATTAGCCACCGGCGGACGAGTATCACCTGTAGGACGATAACGAGTCCCCACCCAATTAGCCTGCATATCGACATTCCAATCAGGAAGGAATTGCCAATCGGTGCGAAAATAGAATTTGTGACGTGGGGCATTGGGAGTGTGATGGTCATTTTGGTACAGTAGCATTTATGTATATATGTATAAAATATAGTAATATCCTTACCTATTTATTCTGCAATGAATTTTGCCAGTAAGGATAACACCTCTCGACGTGGGTTATCTCTCAGAGCTCAAGTACAACAGTGGATGAATATTACTATAACTTAACTATGGCATTGCGGCTAAAGCCTCTACTCCAATAAACTACTGGGCAACCCCTTCACAATTCTCACCGTTTCCACACTGACTCGCACCACTCGCTTCACTAAATCCAGAATATACCGCAACTCCTCCGACCAGTCATTCGGGTCGTTATGAATCCCGCTATC
>DZAL01000388.1 GCA_022729575.1 Thiomargarita sp. | reverse complement strand
ACCACGAAAGTTTCCTTTTGTCATCTACAAAATTGCTTAAGTTGATAGATATGGGATAAGGCGTAGCCGTCATCCACCAAAGATTGGTAAATGGTGGATGACGCTTCGCTTATCTACCCTACGCCTGCTAAGTAAATTAATCAATCTTAGGCGTAATAAAATGAGTTCACCTCGTTACCACGCTCCGCGTGGTAATGCAGCGGGGACGCTCCGCGTCCCTGGTGTCTAAGGTGACAGTGCCTCCCGTTGGTGGCCAACTCGTGGTAGTTCAAGTGTCGGGACGCGGAGCGTCCCCACTGCATTACCACGCGGAGCGTGGTAACGAGGTTAAAAAATCATTGGCTACCGTGGAGAAACTAAGTTTCTGTGAGGCCACGGCTACCGTGGAGAAACTAAGTTTCTATGTGTTGCGTAAGGTGAGTGAGTAAAACGAGAACTTCAAGTTAAGCCACTTTCTCCGCCTCTGGTACCGGTGAATTTGAGGAAGGCTTTGGCTTACAATACCGTGGTGGTCGTGACACCACTGAGCGATTTTGTAATTGCTGTTGTTCTCGATAATATTCCCACAAAGCCCGCAAATCGTAATTAAACTGCGCTGCCAGTTTATCGCTGGCTTGACGAATTTCTTCCACAATGGGGTCATTCCACATAATTAACCTCCGAGTAATTCTTCTGGGGTACAAATAATTGGCGAAAGATAACGATACTGAGTACAAAGTTGGTCGATGTCGCCACGTTTTTCCGCATTGGCAATGTGTCGGCAATTCCAAGTAAGCAAATAATTGAGGTCGTTGACACAGGCCACCGCTATGTGCAAAGCATCTCGTAAGGCTTGTTCAGGAACGGTTTGAGTGTTTATCAACCAGTTAGCGAATTGAAACACGGGTTCTGATATAGTAATATCCTTATCCAGTTGTCCCATAATGAGTTTGGCCAGCCAGCAGGGATAACACCCCTCGAAGGGGTGTTATCCCTCGAAAAGTACAACAGTAGGTGAGTATTACTATACTTCCAGAGAAATTATCCCGGATAACATCGCTATTCGTTTCGTTGCCGCTTGTGGGTCTCCGCGTGACGCTTCATCGTACACGACTGGTGAGATAAATAATTCAAACTCGTGACGACGATTTTCCCACCATTCTGCCGTAATGGCTTGATGTCCTGCCACAATCGGGTCTTTACTAGGTCGAGCCGTGAGATAGCTAATAAAACTGGTTTCTAAATAGACCGAGGGTTTGGTCATAGCGTGGTTTAACTCCTCTTTGGGTTGGTCATCTTGGTAATTTCTGGGTAGTCCTTCCAAGATAATGGAGGTCTTGATAATCCATGCCAGCCCCTGGCGAGATTAACACGCAGGTGCTGGATTTTCTAAATCTGGCAGGTGCTAGGTTTCCTAAGCCTCGAAGGCGAAAGGCAAACCTTAAACTCGGCAGGTGCTAGGTTTCCTAAGCCTTGAAGGCTTAGGAAACCTTAGAATCTGTATAACTCTTTGAATTTTAAGACCTCCATTAATTTGGAGGGACTACCAATTTCTGGGGTTGGCATAATTGTTTATCTGTGGATAACGTTCTAAAGAGTCAAAATGAGTGTGATTAATCGAGGCTCATATTATAATATAGAGAGTCAAGTGGTGACTAGAATAAAATTGATTGAAGGTAGTCAACTGATTGAACAATTTAGATAAATTTATTTTCACGGGGGCCAGTGTACTTTCACGCTAATCGACTAGGGTTCATAGACTCATCGGCTTTTCAGTTGCAAATTGGGCAACCTTCAGCTAAACTAATTGCTTTAACAACGAGGTCACTCACGATGAAATATGTTGCTTCCTTGCGCTACGGTGTAATTTTTAAAAAAGCTTTTTGTGATGTCGAGATTTTCACTCAATTTGTAAAAGATTTCACTGGGATTCAACTAGAAATCGACCAAGTGGAAACCGAGAAATCTT
>DZAL01000059.1 GCA_022729575.1 Thiomargarita sp. | reverse complement strand
TCGCCTTTTGGGAGTAGTAAATCCAATTTTATTGCTATTTTGCAATTGGCTCTTTATAGAACGTAGCAACCCCCCTCAACATTTTTGCCATTGAGGAGGGGTTTCGCGATGGTCATCTTCCGTTGTCCACTTCAAGAATGAGAAGCCACTTTCGTCGATTGACGAAACGATTTCCACAACTCGGCAAACGGGCCGGATTCCACGGCTTGTTGAAAATAAGCCGCTTGTTCTGCGGTCGTCATATCTTTAATTTTCTCGTAAATTTTGAGTTGTGCTTCACGCTTGAAGGCTAGGCAATCAAACTCTTTTTCAATCGGTGTCGGGTTCATCGAAATATACCTCTCGTGGAGAAACAATGGTTAATGTACTATAACCATGTAACTGGTTAATTTGGTTATAGGCCTTCATTTTATCAAATCTCACGATGTGTTTGAAGTTCCATGACACAATCGCATCCGCTTTAGCAATCGTAGCCGCCGCCACATGAGTGGCATCATCCATCCAGCGTGGAGTTAAAATGGAAGCGGTTATATAGGCTTGGCAAAGGCTGGTGACTTCATTGGTAATCTCAACGGTTTCAATCTGAGAGGCGGGCAGAATGGCTAATAACTTGCGGACTCTTTCGGGGGCTTCCGCCAATTCGTCGAAAACCACTTGACTTAATAACAAAACACACCGTCCTTGTTTCACACCTTCAATTAACCGCCGTGAGTCGGTTTCAAATTCTGGGTCAAAATAGCCTCCGATTACGGAAGTATCGGCGTAAATTCTTGGTAATTTCATTGGGTTTGGGGATTCTAATCAAGTTTGGTTCATGGGGTGACAGTGGAAAGTGGGATTTTATAGAATGTAGCGACCCCCCTCAATTTTCTTGCCATTGAGGAGGAGTTTCGCTATCACTTACACAGACTACAACGTTACTTGCCCACTTTGAATCTCTCTCAACTTGTTCAGATAGGTCGTCAGATATTTAAGCAGTTGTGCTTTTTCAGTCTCATTCCGTTGAACCAAACTGGCCGCAATTGCTTCACGGCGAGCATCAACCACAGATTTTAGTTCTTCGCGGAGTTGGGGAAGAATCGTTTCAGATGTGTTTTCCAAAAGACTAGAAAACTTCTTAAACCGCTGTATCAAGCAAGTTTTTAACTTTGGCTTCAAAGCACTCTTGAATTGCCAATAATACTTGTCGATTTCTTCATCTTGTTTTGCCGTTGTACCGCGTCCCCGAATATCTGTCACATTCTCCTTGAAACCATCAAGAATGGGCTTCATTAAAGAGACAAAATCCTCATCCAAATAAGTGCCAATAGCGTTTTTTTGAGTATTGACATCATCCTCCACGTCACGAAGCACAGATTGATACTTCTTTTCAAAAATTGCTGTCAGTTTGAGAGGAGACTGTGAAGTTGAAGCATTGTGGTTTTGTTCAATCTGGGCAAGCACTTGTTGGCGTTTTTCTAAATCGGTCTTAATGTGACTTAAGACATCCTTTTCGAAATGAGAACGGTAACGTCTTAAGATAGTTTCCACCTGTGGAAAGATCTGGTTTGCAATCTGCTTTGCAATCTGTTCAATATTTCCCCATGAGCCGTAGCGACGTGTTTTCCAGTGAGCACGCAAGTCTCTTTCTTTTTGACCCGTCATGACTACATTTTTCGCATCGAAAACTATATTGGTAATCGTATTATCAACTGACTCCCAATCGGTCTTGTTTCTGTTTTTGAACACCTCGACCTGTTGTTTAACGGTTTTCTCAAACTCATCCAAAGTTTGGAGAATTTCTGCGTCAATTTGCTGCAATTGCCGTTTGACCTCTTTCACGTCAAATTTCTGGCTGATGGCCCCATGACGCTCATTAAATGTACGCTGAGTACGCTCAAAAATGCGGTCATTAGCCTCCTGTAAAATCTTTCTGGCTTGAGAGATTCTTTCACTCTTGGCCAACATAAGATGCAAATTCTTCCGCAGTTCATCAATCCCTGATTCTGGCTTGAGATCAAAATAATAATCGGAGGAGATGAAACTAATGGGAATGTCAACAAGCTGTTCGAGAAAGAACAGTTTGTCATCCTCTCCCACTCCCTGTTCGACTAAGAGTTCGTCTAAAGTAGTGTTTAACTGCTCACGTAATCTGGTTTTTTCAGCAGCGATATGTTCATCAAAAGAGGGTTCCTTTTCCTCTTTATTTTTGGCATCACGTTTGGCACTGTCAAAAGTCGAGTCACATTTGGTAACAATGAGCCGCAGATGCTTAAGGGTATGACGACGCAGTTGTTCAATGATGAAATCCTTATCGGACTGAGCATAAGAATGTCCTGAGTGCATCAAATACAAAATAACATCGGCTTCTTTAACAGATTCATTGGTTAAATTAACCCGATAGGTATCAGGATCCTCTAAACCTGGCGTGTCAATCAACTCAATGCCTTCTTGAAGCAAGGGAACAGGTACATAAACTATCACTTTGTCAACAAAATAATGTGCGAGATTACCTTTTGACATGAATTTTTGTACCTGAGTAGTAAACTCTTTACGGGCCCCTTTGTCATTCCAATCTACACATTCCAACTGTTTGATAACAGAAGGATTAGAAATGTATTCCTTCTCCAGTTCTGCTAATGTTACAGTGGGAGGTTGGTTTTTGGAATCCACGTTTGATTTACCTGGATTTTCCAAATCCTTCTGTTTAGGAGGTTGGTTTTTGGAGTCAGCGTTTGACTTACCTAAATTTTCCAAGTCTTTAAGTAAGTTTTGATAACGTGTTACCGAATCAGATGGGTTAGTTTGGTAAGTTTCGACCATTTTATCCCAACGGTCCTTTGAAATCATCTGAATTTCAGCATGGACTTTGTCGCTATAACGAAAAATGGTAATAGCGGCTGTTTCTGGGGTAGTCTTTACCGAAGCTAAGTTTTTAGTGTCACAAAATGCGTTGACAAACGACGATTTTCCCACCTTGAACTGCCCCACAATTGCCACTTTGTAATGTTCTGGCGTTTGTGCATTACTCAAGGCTTTCTGTAATCCTTCAATTTGTTCATTCAAGAAGGGTTTGTATTTCTCATCCTGTTCTTGAGTAATGGCCTCAACGAGGATTTGTCTGGTTTGGTCAACAGTGTTTCGGATTTCTTGTAAATCTTGGTTAATCATATTTTTTCACTCTATCTAACATTTAGGTTAAGTAACGTCTTAATGAATAAAGACAAGTTTGTTAAGCAAAGATTGTGCCATAACAATCAATGAGTTGCTGGTGAGTTTGGTAGAATAGCTTTGGATTCTTTACCGTTCACTTGATACACTCTATTCATTCTATACTTAAAAAATTTAACACTCTCGATAATCTATTTATAATCCCTTGGATTCTAAATGTCAATAGGACCACCAAAATTTTTTGAGAAAATACACGCTATGAATTTTCCTAAACCTTGAAGGTTTGGGAAGACTTTTTGAAACTGAGTCACTGATAAAACGTGACACTTCGCCCGTTGGCACCTGCCACCTTGAAAACCTCACCACATGGTCCGGCCAACCCATTGAACTAACCAAATTAACGCAACGGGTCGATAATCGTAGTCTCAGGCAACCGTTTCTGATTCTTCAAATAGGCCACCGTGTTCTGACTCTTTTCCACTAAGTAGTTGAGTGCTTTTGCTTAAATCTCATCAGGATTTAACACACTCAACCCCGGGAATGACAAAGTCGAAAAAATCTTATCACAGGAGACCAATATCAGTTGATGTTCTATGGCGGTGGCAGCAATAATGGCATCAGGTAATTTAAGCCGCGTGGTCAACCGACGCAGTTGAATGACGCGATTAGCTATTTGGTGGTGGATGGGCAGAATCTCCACAAAGCCTAAAAACTCCGCTATAACTTTTTCCTCAGCCTGGGTTAGATTAGGATAACCCAATAATTCTATACGAGTAATCTCGCTTACTAAGTATGGCCGGCCCGATAATTCCACTTGGAACAATTTCATCAAGTTAGGCTGTTGCTGGAGGAATCCCAAAACGATATTGGTATCTAATAAACAACTATCCTTCCCATTCGGCCCGGAGTTGTCTTTGGATTTGGACTGGGTCATGGTTTCCTCCAAAATTGGGAGAATCTTTTAAGGCGCCTGCTAATTTCATAAAATCTTCATGTTCAAGTATGCTTCTTTTCCACAGGATAGACCGTATGGTTGGGGTCATACCATAAAATTTTATAAAGATGACGGTCCCTGATTCCCCACAGACGTTGCTTGGCAGATAAACGTAGGGAAAATAATTCATCTTCATCTTCTAAATGAAGTTCCTGAAGACGTTGTTGTGCTGCTGCGCAAAGGTGCTTTACTTGAAGCGGATGACTGCCGGTACTAAGAACTTCAGCCCACTTCATGGTTTCAAATTGCGCTAACTTGTCGATGATAAACTTCAAGGTGTTAGCATCTATAGACTGCCATCCCCAGTCACCTTCGTAATCTACGAGGCTTACTTGCCAAGAGAGTTTTTCTTGTTCACTATTAGCCAGAGGAGACTGTCGCGCAATTTTTTGCTGTTGTGTGAATTGTGCTTGTATCTCCCTAAATGCTTGTTTGCTTCTAAGTTTAGCCATACCACGCTCAAGCCTCTACTTCTACTCCTTCATTATACACACCCTCATAATATTCAGCCATCGCGGCCAGACTAATTTCGCGGTAGCCACGTTCTCTATCTGAGAGTCCTTGACGTGTTTCACGCCAAGGACGTTCGGAATGGGTTAAATCACTAAGCCATTGGGAAGGTTTCTGGCCATAGTAGTGTAAGACCGCTTGGATAGTTTCTTGTTGAGAGGTGGTTAAAGCGTCCGGATTGCCACCACGGGCTTGCAGAAACGCTAAGTCGATTTCATACTTACCGGCATGTAAATCATACAGTTCCCGGACAATCGGGCCATTGGCCCAGGCTTCAATCGGTTGTTGGAACAGTGGTTCGCCATCCCAGACTAATGACCAGGCTTGACCGTAATAAATTAGCTTTTGCAGTTTCATGGTGGTCAAAGTACCAGTCTGCCGCAAAATGAAGGCCGCAACGTGAATAACGTTGGTGGTTGCCATGATGATTACACTCCTGTTAAGATTAGAGTTGTTACCAAATAAGAATTAGCATGAGAAAAACGACCCGTCTTTATTTTAGGTCCTAATTAGCTAATCGCATACTTCCTCAACACCCAAGACCATATTCCCACCATGATGAGGATAGAGATTTCGGCGGGCTGATTTACGGCACTGGAACGGGATTAATCACCTTTAAATTTGGAATCCTTTGAAAATCTTTGACATTTGCAGTCACCAGAGTTAAGCCGTGTTCTAATGCCGTGCCTGCGATAATCGCATCTTCCAAGGACATTTTAGCTTGCTGTCTAAGTATCACCGCCCGTTGGAGAATGGGAAAGGAAACTGGTATCAGCGAGGCAACTTGGAAAAACTTCTCAAAATCTTGTTGGTCTTGCAGTGTTAATTGATGATAACCCAGCACTTCAAGGTAGCTAATAGTTAAGACCAAAGGATTCTGGTCGGCGATAAATTGCCGCAATGATGCGTGTTCAGGTTTAATTGAATAAATGATAATGTTGCTATCTATCAGCATGATTCCTCTCTCCCAGGCAACAGACGGTCTTGACGAATCTCTCGTTGCCAGGCCACGGGGTCTGGAATTTGGGAGAGGGCGTTTCTCTCGGCCATTTTCGGCCATTTGTTGTAATATCTCTGCCATACGTGGTCCACTGGTGGTCTGGGTGAGAGTGGGTTCTTCCAGAAAGGTGACAAACACCATGACCGGCTGGAGGCTGACGAGTTCTGGTGGTGCGTCTAACCATTCTAGTTGGTGGTGGTTAAGACGGGCTTTATAGGTGTGTAACATGAGATTAATCTCTCGTTGATATTGTTAAGAAACTCCTCAACTTTCTTGTCATTGAGGAGGGGTTTCGCTATAGTTACGCGGGCTACTCAAAATATCAACCCTATTAATTTTATCGGGGTGACTCAAAACGGCCGCAGTTCACCTTCCCATAGTTGAGAGTCACTCCATACTGTTTAGCCAACTCCAGTGCGGCTAGATGAGAGTTTTGTACATACTGGTTTAAATCGTACTGTGCGGTCTCTGCTAGTTGTTTTTGCACACGATATTTTTCTTCTAACAAGTGATTAGTTATCATTCGTTTACCTCCGTCACCAGTTGTAATGGTGTCACGATTAATGGAACCGGCAAATTCAAGCGTGTGTTAAGGTTACGAATATGTTGTTGCTTATTGGCGTTGGCTAGATGGTTACAATTCCAAGTGAGTAAGAAATCCATTTGGTAACAGGAAGCATACGCTAAGTGTAAAGCATCTCCCGCTAACGTGCGAGGCATCAAGTCGTTGTCAATATAAGTCTGGGCAATGGTTTGAATTGGTGTATCAAACGGCAAGAGCGGCAATACCTTGAAGTTAAGTAGCACGGGTTCTTAGTTCCGCCTACGTTTGCTTAAATCTCATCAGGATTTAACACACTAAACCCTGGGAATGACAAAGTCGAGAAAATCTTATCACAGGAGACCAATATCAGTTGATGTTCTATAGCGGTGGCGGCAATAATGGCATCAGGTAATTTAAGCCGCGTGGTCAACCGACGCAGTTGAATGACGCGATTAGCTATTTGGTGGTGGATGGGCAGAATCTCCACAAAGCCTAAAAACTCCGCTATAACTTTTTCCTCAGCCTGGGTTAGATTAGGATAACCCAATAATTCTATACGAGTAATCTCGCTTACTAAGTATGGCCGGCCCGATAATTCCACTTGGAACAATTTCATCAAGTTAGGCTGTTGCTGGAGGAATCCCAAAACGATATTGGTATCTAATAAACAACTATCCTTCCCATTCGGCCCGGAGTTGTCTTTGGATTTGGACTGGGTCATGGTTTCCTCCAAAATTGGGAGAATCTTTTAAGGCACCTGCTAATTTCATAAAATCTTCATGGTGCCGGCGTTTGACCTCTTTCGTGTTAATCACTAACACGATTTCCGCTTCACCGGGCGGAATATTTTGAGGTAAAGTCAAACTGATTTGGTGATTTTCAGGAATCAGTACACGTTGGGTAAGAGTTTCCATAAAGTTACCTCTCTGGTAATGAGGACGTGGAAAATAACAAGTCAGGCGACCAGACGATGCCTATAGTCTATCTATCCAATAATCAGGTCTTCGGTGTTGATGGGCAATAGCAATCACCAATAGATGGTCTCGTTCTACTGAATACAGTATCTTATACGGAAATTTGTGCATCAAACCTTTCCGTATTTCACCTTGTTCAATAGACCAGGCAGTTGGGAAGTGAATAATTCTGGTAATAGCAGACTTAACTTCTTTCTAAAATTTTTTGCCTAGACCAGGTTCTTCAAATTCATAGTAAGCGACTGCGTCAGTCAACTCCTCTTTGGCCAGTTCAGTAAATATAATTTTCATGAGAAGTGTTCCTCACCAAAAATAGTTTCCATGGGAATGCCTATGAGTCGGCCTTCTCGATAAGCCTTCAGCCTTTTGCCCGCTTCAGTCATCCATACCTCATCAAGTTCTGGATGAGGTTCGTCTAAGCTACGCAATAAGCCTTCAATCAGAAAAAATTTCTCAGAAGCTCTAAGTTGTAGCGCCTTTTTTAGCAGTTCTTGACTATTTTCCATAAGTGGTTTCCTGTCAGGTTAACATCAATAAAACTAGATTTCGTTTGAGGAGTCTATTTTGTTAATACTTCTTTCCTCAACACCCAAGACAATATCCCCACCATGCCCAAAATGATGAGGATAGAAATTTCGGCGGGCAGAGAGATTAAAGTCTAAATCTTTGCTGTAACCTGTTTTCTTTCTCAGTAACAGAAAGTAGAATTTTATAGAAGTAGCAACCCCCTCAATTTTCTTGCCATTGAGGAGGGGTTTCGCTATGATTCTAGCAATCCCACCGTTGCTACCAGAATTTAAACCAAGGTTTCTTAGGTGGTGGAGGAAGTTCCCCGAACTTAAAACTACCGGGATCAACATTTTCATATACATTTCCAGGTGTCATCCCATATTCAATGATATAGTATCCCCCATTATCTAAATCAGAATAGATACAACAGACAGCATGTTTATTTTCCTTTTGAATAGTGTCAACGAGTGTTGATGCGTGAGGCAATAACTTTTTGATCCCTGTTGCGTCACATGCCTCAAGCGTATCGTCAGTGAAATCGAATTTGTCATTAAATGACAATATACGTGGGGTAACTTCTGGTTTAGAAATCTTGAACTGTTTTGTGTCCCATACCAGAAGATAAATATTGAGGGCAAACCCATTCTCTTTCACATTTCTGACTGAGAAATGTGAGATACTAACTCCATTCTTTTTCTCATTTGACTGCGTGGAATCTGAGATTTTTTCAGGAACTGGATATGGAACTACAATTGGCCTCATACCCATCTGATTCTGTTCTCTCAGTTTGATTGTTTCGTTGGTATAAAAAACAACAGCGACGAGGGTTAAGGAATATATCAAATTGGTCATGTTGCTTGTACAGGTATCTCCTCCATAGACCCAGCAACACACGGTCCCCCCGACACTAACCACTACGAGGCCAAAAAAAATATAACCTAATGTCGATTTTTTCATATTTTTCACCATAACACTAATTGGACCGCTTAAATGCGGCATTTAATTACCGCATTTCTGCGGTATAACAACGGAAAGCCAATAGCTTTGTCAAGATAAGTTTTCACTCCTTGATCAAAAATAAAGTTATCTTCCCTGGCTGGTCTCTCCCAACCTACTTTTTTTTACACTCCTCAAGGTCTTCTCGATCGAATGCAGTTAAATACCAAATTTGTAAAACAAGTTTGAGTTTAGTAGTGTTGTTGTCAGTGACAGTCAATATTTTTTTATCACAAGCTACCTTCTTAGCCGCTTCAAGATTATTACGTTTCTGGTCAGCATTTTGTTGAAAACTATTAGCGACAGAGGTTTGACCCAATTCTACCAGCACTTGTTTTTTCAAGGTAGAGAGTTGTTCAAAACTGGAAATCAAGTGAGTGGCTACGGTTATTTTACCGTCTCTAAGTAACATCTCTGCCAACGAATATGATTTGTCTAGTGATTGGCCAAGAGGTATTAGCGAATTTTCATAGACTCTCTCTTGACGAGAAGTCTCCGTGAAACCAGAAACTTCTGAAAGCGTGGTTATCACGCCCCTGATATCACCCATCAGGTCAATCAATTGACGTTCTTTAATTTCGTCAAGGTTTTTTTGAGACTGAAGACTTTCCAAAATAGCTAAAACTCGTTCGGCCGCCCCTAGAATCTGCATGGGATTAGCAAATGCCAAAGGGGTAATAGTCAGTAACATTAATAATACCAGGTATAGCTTACCGCATTTCATAAGATTTTCTCCTTTAGCTAAGTAGGGTGGGCAACATCTTTTTTGTGGTCTATTATTCATAATCATAATGTTGGGATTTAGTGGGCAATGATAAACTGCGTGGCCCACCCTACCAAACTCCTTACATGTATAAGTAAAGATTTAGCAACCATAGTCAACTTATAACATTATAACCTTTTCAAGGAATACTTCAAACGTTTTTCTTTGAATGGCATAGTTGACGATTGTAGTCAGTGTAGGAAATCACGAACCATGCTGACCGGCCTGCTGAATAAGATTCTTCACTTCTTGTTCTGTTAGTTGTTCTTTTTCTAATAGTTCAGGAACTATGGAGTCTATGTCGGTCCAATATTTATCGATAAATACTTTTGTCATTAAAACCATCATGACCATAAATTCCATCATGGCCATAAATTCTTCATCAATATTACGCCTCTTGGCCCCGCTATTCGCATTCCATGATTCCAACCATAATTCCAATGATTCGAAATCTGTTCCCTTTATAAAAAACTCGGGATTTGCATTCCTTAATCCCAATGAGTCTAAATCTATATCCAGTTTCTTGTCCGTTATAAACGAGAAAAGTTCTTTTATATCATATAATAAAGCACCTTTAATCACTTTGTGAGTTAATTCATCCATTTTTCCTTGTTCAAGATCAGATAAGATTGACTTATACTTATCTTTATTTTTAATCCAGTCTAACTGGAGATAAATACTTTCTGCAACTAGCCCGGATAACAAAATTATTGCCTCTTTAGCTATTAAATTCTCTACATCATTCGATTGTAGAAATAAACGCTCAGACCGATATTGGTCCGAAACCAATTTAGAGGGCTGAACAAGCGGTGAGTTACCATTTATAGACACGTATTTAAAAGGTTTGCCTAAGTGATAATACGCAACTACATGACCTACCTCATGATAGGCTGTTCCTACTATTTCTTTAGCATCGTTAGTAAGCATAACTATTCCTCAATGAAGTTAATGTTTGGCTGCAAGCGCCAGCCGTATGGTGGTGAAACAGAATTTTCTACAAACCTAAATAAAAAATCTAACTAGAGGTAGAATAGGTCGAACAAAGATAAACCATTCAAGTCATGATTTTATATGCCATATCCCATTCTACACCCATAAAATTTTAATATAATCTATGCTTGAATAGATAGATAGGGTTAATAATGTCAGGTCTCCTATAAGGTAATACTGTGGATTCTAAATGTCAATAAGGTTACCAAAATTTTTTTGAGAAGGTACACGCCAGATACCACTTGAAATTGCTAACTCATTGAAAGTCCAGTTTTCCTAAACCTTGAAGGTTTAGGAAAACTCTAAGTAACGTGTCAGGTTGGCGGTAAAGAACCAGCAGTTCTTGACTTAATGACAGTGAAGTGTAACCTCCCTGATTACCTCAATTGCCGTTCATATTCATCATGATTACCAATGAAGTACCAATAAATGGTATCACCTTCTAACAAACCTAACGCACGGTAGCCGGAACCAATTCGCACGGAATAAATCGGTTCGGTTTCACTGACTCGCTTGAACCGTAAACTATTGGCAGAGGGATTAGTTCGCCAGAGACGATAGGTTTGATACGTTTTGCGTTGTATGTGAAGAGGCAGTTGATAAAACCACTTCCAAAAATTGGGAATAGTACGTGATTTCATGCGGGCGCAATCGTCCCCGCGGGGGTGAAAATCATTGGCAAAGTGCGTCCTGCTTGTATCTCCGCCCGGACTGCTGCCGCCATCTGTTTCAATCCGTCTTGAGTGGCGGCAAACTGCGCCTCCCAACGTGCTTCATCGGCCAAGATTTCGGCCTCCGTTTCTTCATTGGTTTCCTGTTCTGGTGAGGCACTCAGGTCAGCCAAAGTTTGTGCTTGGACCGAACGGGCAAAATTTAAGAGTTGCAGGACCTTGTCTGGGGATAACTGTCGTACTATTTGGAATAGTTCTTGTTCGTATGTAGATGACGATAATATACTTGGGTTTGTCATAAAGTGGCTTATGGATTTTAATTGTCAATAGGGTTGCCAAAAAAAATTGAGAGGGTACACGCTATTAGTTTTCCTAAACCTTGAAGGTTTAGGAAAACGATTTGAAACTAAGTCTCTGATAAAAAGTGACACTTCGCCCGTTGATACTTGCTCCCTCGAATTGACCTCCTGCCAGAAGCTAGTTCACTCTTTAAAAATTTCTTCAAAAATCTTTCGTTTAACTCTAAAACCGATAGCTACCAGTTGTTGATAGAATGCTTCTTGATTTTCCAACTTTATCTGGCCTGTAGAATGTAACATTTTCACCACGGCCAGAGTGCCCTTGACATTTAAACCTAATTGCAAGGATTCTCTTCTGGCGGCAGCATCGTCAAGAATCAAATAATCAGTTTGCAATTCGATTCCTAAAGCAATCGCCTCGGCTTCTCCTTTTCCAAAACGTTCATGGATGCGGTTGGCTAAGGAGACCAAAGTGATTTCTTTGACTTGTAGCAGTTGGGTGCCTACTAACTCACTTACCTTAGCACAGACTAGGTCTGATTTGGCCTGGAGTTCTTTAGCCACCGCCTGAGGAAGGTAGAAGACGTTCTGAGGAGATTTCAGAAACGTCTCTAAATAACCTAATCGGCTTAGAAAAATAAGTGGAGAAGTATTAAAAACGACAGTCGAGTTTTCTACCATTGTTGTTCCTGTACAATATCGACTTCGGATAAATAGGAAAAGTCAATATTCATCAAATCTAAGAGTTTCAACAACCATTCAGGTTCGATTTCCAGTAGTTCTGCGGCTTTCTGCAAACTGATGAGTCGCGCAACGAGGGCGCCTAGTACGAATAAAAATCGCTGTTTTTGTTCAATTTCTTTGAACAGTTGAAGTTGTGCCGCAACGTTTTGGAGTGGGGTAATGTTCATAGGGGGTGTTGAATAAAGTGAAGTTGAAAAATCGCCTGTTGATGAATGAAAAAAGGAACCGGAGTGGTGGCTTTAGCCGGCTGACGTGCCACGGCCACCGGCTGAAGCCTCTAGTCCAGCTTTGATTTATTTGATTATCCACTATCCGTTATCCACTATAATGGGAAAATCGCCCGTTGATACCTGCCACCTTGAAAACCTCTCAAAATGGCCTGGCCAATTAGATGAACCAACCAAATTAACGCAATGAGTCAGTAATCGTAGTCTCCGGCAACCGTTTCTGATTCTTCAAATAGGCTACCGTCTTCTGACTCTTTTCCACCAAGTAGTTGAGTGCTTCGGCGGTGGTTAAATGTTGAGTCTCTTCCGCCAACGTTTGTTTCCATTCCCAAACTTCTAATTGGGCTTTCGAAAAGAATGGTTCTGTCGTTTTAAAGACCATCGTTAATCACCTCCAGCGGGGTTACCATATCTAATGGATGTAAATAATTATTGGCGAAGTTAATTGGTGTCACTTGATGTTTCCGATTGACATTGGCAAGATGTTTATAGTTTCAAGTCAGCAAAATATCCATCTGGTTGACCACTGCAATAGCCAGATGAAAGGCATCAACTTGACTTTTGAGAGGAATTGCCCCTTGTTGCAAATATAAGTCTGCCAGTCTGACAATTTCAGGAGACATCCCCTCCGTCACAAAACGTATCGGGTAAGTCGTGAGTACGTTTAACAGTTTGGTTCTTTTTTCCAGATTTTTCGTCGCTTCAATTTCGGCTACGACGATGTCAGAAATATAAACTTCATACTTTCCCATCTTGACCGAATTTTCAAAAAAATCAATGGTGGCATCACGTAGCAGTGGTGCATCATCAGCAAATAGAAAGTTGATGATACAGGTATTTAGGTAAATTTTTAGCTGTCTCATAACGTGGGGTTGAATTGGCAGTTCATGTTTGCCAAACCTTCAAGGTTTAGGAAAACTGTTTGAAATTGAGTTACTCATAAAAATGACCAAACCTTTCAATGAGGGTAATATTAAGACATCAAAACAGCTATGTTAATAGCGGGCAAGTTTATTTGCCCACCTAACTCAAACCGTCATCTGATTGTAATCTCTTGGATTTTAGTTGTCAAGAGAGATACCAAATTTTTTGAGAAGATACAGGCCATTAATTTTCCTAAACTTTGAAGGTTTAGGAAAACTCTTTGAAATGGAGTTAGTTATAAATAATGGCACTTTTTGTTATCTGGAAAATCGCCCGTCGATACCTACCACTGTTGGTAAACTTTTTTTACCCACCCACAATGTCGGCCGGCATCCAATGATTTGCCCAGTTATGACAATAACAGGCCAAAGTTAAACCGACAGAGGTAAGGCCGTTGGTTGCCATAATTGACTATTCTTGGCAAAATCAAACACCTGTGGCACCAGAAAAAAACCTGGTTTAATGTTGTCCAACTTAGCTGGCTTGGTCTTTTTTATTTTTCATTTCCATCAGACATTCAATCAGCCAGTGCATTTCGGTATATGGATTTCTCTTCTCCAATTCATCGAGTTGACATCGCCTCTGTTTTTCACAGGCAGTTGATTCTTCGGAGGGTGTTTGACAGTCTCTTTCACGTTGTTTGGCATGTTTTATTGCAATAGCTTGTCTTTCTTTCAAAACGGGATAGTGTTCACCTCGTTTCTACGCTCCGCGTAGGAATGCCGCCCGGCATCACGAGAGTCAAACCATCGTGAGTAGGCTCTGGTGGGAGAGGTTTGTCATTGGCAGTCAAGTCACGCCGGGTGACACGGGATGCCGGGCGGCATTACTTTGCTCCGCGTGGTAACGAGGTTAAAATCTTCAAATTTGGCAACCGCATCCCAAATCTGAAGATTTGGACTCCACCTTATGAATTACCGTTTTTAAAACTGGTCCTAATGCCAGTTCCCCATCAACAAAAAAGCGGCCCAGTAATAGGGATGTGTTTTCTCCTTAAGTAATTCCTGCTGCGCTTCTTGTAACGCTTTGGCTTTAGAAAGAGTGGGGTTGTCACATAGACTCTTGAAAAACACGGTCATTAACTGCGCGGTTTTCTCGTTATCTACCTTCCACAAACTGCCTACCGCACTTCTTACCCCGACCTTGACGGTGATTCCGGCTAATCCCAGAGCCGCTTGTTCATCTCCTTTAGCAGTTTCACAAGCACTTAAGGTTAACAACTCTATCGGCTCTTCTCGAAACAAATTGGGATAAAATAGTTTTGCTAAATCATTCATGGTTAGTTTATCGCCATGTAATAGGAGAAAACTGTTTTGAGACCGTTTATTAAAACTGGCATGAGTATCAAAACTAACCATCGTATAAGCAGTCCTGTTCAAGGTTTGTTCTAGTTCATACCGGTTAAATTGGTCGTCGGTCAGAGAAACAAAAGTGGAGAGGTTTTGACAAAATTTCTTTTCTTGTTGAATACCTCGTACCATGGCAATGCTGGCCTGGCCCAAGGCTTCAAATCCTGCCTCAGAGACTGATAAACCAGCAGATAACAGATTGAGATGGTCTCTTTTCAGTGAAGTTGGTTCTATCAAAGTTAGACCAGGAACAGTAGCCAAGGCATATTGTTTTTCCACTAGAAATTTACCCTTTCCATCTTTAGCATCATAAAATGCTGCAAACGGAATCGTGCGCAGTAATTTATCGGGCACGACTACCAAGGTATCTATCTTTTCTAATTCTTGCTCTATAGGTCTGATAAACACCTCGTACAGTCTTCTAGCATTATCAAGTTCTTCAGAATTACACCGAAGCCAACGACTTCCATTATTGGGTTTTTCCAATTGCCCAAGAAAGTCTTCGATTATAAAACTTAGCTGGTTCTCTTTAGCATCTTCAGTGTCCACTCGAAATTGTTTCAACGGCTTATCAGGCAAACCTAATAGTAACTCCACTCGATTTGGAAAAATCATGGGATATAAAATGGCCGTGTGAGCATTATCCTTATCCTTAATAACCTCGTCAATCTTTTTATACTTTTCCTCAGCCACCGTCACACAGTCCTCTCGAAAATAATTTTGCAATTCTGTCACTTTTAGCCGTTCCAAGGTTTCTCTGGCGGCTTTGAGTTTTGATTGACGTGCTGACTCCTCGTTAATAGAATGTGCTAATTGTAACTGTAAATCGGCTAACTCAAAGTAAATTTTGCCAGCATTTTCATAAAATGATTGCGGTGGATAACGATAGTTACCCCGTATCATCATAGGCTGAATACACTGTAAGTTGTCGGCGGCTAATTGATAAGCAACTAACGCCCCCTCTAACTCCTTTTGTATCTTCTTTAACCGTCCTAGTTGCCATTGCCACTGGTACATTAATTCTGGCGCAGAGGAGACTGAGGGGATTTTACAAAATCCCGAAGAGACATCATATTGTTGAGTCAAAGAGATGGTTTGCTTAGTTAATGTCTCGGCTTCTACATATTGCGTCTCCTTCTCAGCAACCTCCCCTAAATATCCCGTTGCATAGATAATTCCCATTTTATCTGGTAATTGCTTGGCTATGGTTAAAGCCTCCCGCAATATTTCTTTAGCTTGGGGAGTATTATGAGTAAGAATCAAGTGACCCAGTTTAATGAGACCGAATATTTGGTCATGAGAAACTGGCAAACTTCGAGTGTGAGATAACGCTTCCTCAAAATGAGTCAGATTAGGGGAATCGGTCTTAAACTCAATTTGTACCATATTGCCCAACACTTTGGCTCGTAATACCGCATCATCTTCCAATTGCAATTGTTTCAAACTAGCTTGATACTTTCTCAATGCCTCTGAGTAGTTTTCTTGGACGCTCAACACATTGCCTTGATAATTTAAGGCAGTTGCATAAGTTAGGGGAGATTGACTTTGACGAGCTAAATCAACGCTCTGCTTTGCGCACTTCTCTGCTTCCGCTAAATGACGTTGGATTAAGTACAAATCACTTCTGGCACCCAATACTAAAGACTTGCGTACTTGATCCTGAAATTGCTGACTTAAATCAAACGCATGGTCAAGAGATTGATGAGCCTGAGTGATAAAACCCAGTGATTGATACGCACTGGCCAGTTGTAAATACACTTCAATTTGTTGGTTTTGAGGAAGTGTTGGCAGGATTTTTTCCCAATGTTCAATGGCCCCAGTAAATTGACCTTGATTAAAAGCAGACTGAGCTTGCCCAGATTCTTCGTTGGCAAAAGCAGTCGACATCGCAGCACTTAAGACTAATACAAAGTATGAAAAGTATCGGTGAAATTTTTTCATGGTGTATGACGATTTGTTAATTCTGTCTATAGTAATTAAACTCAAACCTGACAGGTCTGCTAGACCTGTCAGGTTTAAACCCTGAAGAAACTTAGCGTTTTATAGTAACAGGCCCAACAGATACTATCCCTGGAAGGGATAGCATCTGTAGCTACTTACAGATGCTATCGCTGCCTTTAGCGATAGTATCTGTCGGGTCCGCTAGGTACCAAGAAACTGGAATATGACTATAAATACTTCCTTAGCGGCTATAGCGGCTATTATAAAAATTTTTTGGCCAAAAGTGAACTTTAGCTTGTCTATATTAGTTAGATTTCAATGAATCATCAAGTCACAAAAAAATTTTGGCAAATTTAGTTTGTTTGGCTGTCTATATATGAGCAGAAATGTCTATAACCTAGCCAGTAACCATTAACGCTAGGAATCTCTTAACAAATTCATCAACTGGAGTTAATTATTATGAACACTCGTTTATTGCGTCAAATTAGTATTTGTTTATTGACCACGACCATCACGGCATCACCCTTATTAGTACAAGCGGGAACTAGCAGTGCCTCTTCTAGCAGCACCGCTATTGTTAATGGTAGCTATGTTTCTTCCAACAGTCAAGCCTCTGCCACCAGTAGCGGTGGGGGGAGCGCCACGGCCACCAGTGGAGCTTATGTGAGTGGCGGCGGCTCTTCTGCCACTAGCCAAGCGGTTGCTAGTGGTAGTGGATGTAATGCCTTCGCTAATGCCAATGCTTCCGTGGTTGGCAGTGGTGTGGCCATCAGTCAAGCATCAGCCCAGACTCTCTATAATTGCGTCTATTCTGCCGCTCAAGCAGAAGCCACTGCTTATGGTCTTGGCTCTAACGCTTCCGCTTTTGCAGCGGCAAAAGCCAATGTCTTTGCCGATAGTTACGCCGATGCTTATGCCGAAGCAGTGGTAGAGGGTTATGGCAGTGCTAGTGCAACTTCTTATGCCAATGCTTATGCTAATGCTTGCGGCAACGTCTATGCCAATGCTGTTGCTGAGGCTATCGCCAAAGGTAACAGTTATGCCGTAGCTAATGCGTCTGCACAAGCGAGAGCTGATGACTTTGGTGAAAGTTACGCGGAGGCTTATTCCCAAGCAATTGCCTGGGGTTATGGTGTGGCTCAAGCTCAGTCTTATGCCAATGTTCAAGCAGGTTACGGGATTGGTTGTCAGAAATGTTCTGCACCACTGCCAAAACCTCAACCAAAGCCAACCACTTGCAAAAAGGGTTGCACCCCTACTCCTCAACCATGCAAGACGGGTTGCACCCCTACTCCTCCAAAACCATGCTCGTGGATGTGGGGTTGCAGACTTATGTAGTTTATCCTATAGGAAAAGCATCGGTATGTTCACAACCGTATCCCTATCTTTGTAGTAAATAATTCTGTCGTCCTAAACTATCCTCCATCAGGACTGGCAGTCCTCGAAGGACTGCCAGTCCTAAGTTTTTCCCCGGATTTTAGGACTATCAATAATTCCAATAGTTACTATAGCTTGAAACCAAAGCAGTAATGGCCTTTTTGGGTAGTCAGTTAAACCTGACAGGTCTGACAGACCTGTCAGGTTTGAGCCTAATCTTAACCACTCCATAGCACTTGACTACCATCTTTTTAAAGAGAGGAATGAAATTATGAAACTCAACTTGTCATTGCGTCATCAACCACTTATTGTTGTACCCCTCTTGTTGTTATGGCTGACCGTCGTGGAGATGAATCCCCCTACAGTATTTGCTAAAGAGTCTGATTCTCAAGGACTGGTCGCTAATTTTACCACGACCTTTGCCACCGCGACTTCCAGTAAATAACCCTATGCCACTTTGATAGTCACTTTAGATGCTAGTAATTCTACGGTTGCCAACGGCAATAGCCTCACTGACTACCATTGGCAAATCTCCACTGGCGAAGTTTTATCGGGCAATCGAGTCACTTTGAAATTAACGCAATCTGGTTCATATACTGTTGATTTGACCATCACCGATAAACACACTCATACTGCCAGCACTCGTCAAATTATTACCGTCAAACAGACTCAAAAAGATAGCGAGTGCGACAGTTCGGATACCTCCTGCATTGATATTGGTTACACGTTTGAGATTACGGTCACTGATGAGACGGGTAGCACTTTGGGTACACAAACCATTCAGGTACAACAACAGCGACAATGTCAACCCCCAGACTCTTGCATTGATTCTTCCAGTGAGATGGAGATGTCAGCAGCTACTACCGCTATGATGTTTTTAAATTTCGTTGGACTCAAGCCTTTTTACCAGGTCGGAGAAACACTCCAGTTGGACTTAGTACCCATTTTTTATCCCCCAGGTCCCCCGCAAACCGTAGATTTATGGGTTATTCTGCAAACTCCAGATCAGTCAGTTTATTTCTTGCGGGATAATCCATTGCAACCCTTTAGCGTGGCTCCTCAACCTTTTAAGTCCTCAATCAGTAACCAGGGCCAATATCATCTCCTGGAATATACCATTCCTGCCGGAATCGGCGGAAACTACCAATTTTATGCTTTTTATAGTCAACCAAAGGTCGATTTAAACCATCTAGCGGCCACACAACTGCGCTCTAATCAAGCCTTTGCGATGACCTTATTAAATGATTACTAGCTCATGTCGGTTGGACTGACGACGATAAGCTCGACCTTTAATATTTCTTATTCAAAGGTTGGGCTTTACCTACCATGTTGCTTTCATAATTGGTAATGTAGTATAATTCAACATTTAAGTTTTTGGTTAGGCGTGTGAATGCTGGGAGTACAAAGTCACCTGGAATGCCATGCCCTAATTAGGGTGCAAACACCGAGGTGTGCAACACACTTGCAAAAAACTTGAACAGCGAGTATAATTACAGGTAGTATTGCAGACTCACCTCACGCAACGGTGTCAAACGTGCCTGTTTCTGGAATTCGCTTCGCTCATTCCCGAAACAGTTATAATCATCTCTTGAAAAAAGAAAAATTGGCATTACATCTTGACAGAACAGATGGGATTTTGTCTTGTTCTCTTGCAGTTACGCGGGAGAGTATTCACTAACTTAAACGATAATCGTATCCACTTATTATTGAAGCAGAAACAGTCATGAGTACCAAAAATACCACTATGAATATAGTTAATAAACTTTTTGACGAAAGAATTAACGCTATGAATGTATTGCTACAAATGAGCGTTAAAGACTACGTCTCCATAGGAAACAGTATTACCGCAAAGAATGAATTTCAACGCGCCCGGGTGAGACGTTCATCTTCTGTCTATCAACTGCTGAGAGAAGATTTAAAAAGTGGTTGTTTAATGCCGCCGATTATTTTGGCCATTAAGATGGAAGGAATGCAAGGTAATTCAAATCCAAAGAATATAACGGATAAACAGATACTTTCTCTGGTCAAAAAAACGGACAATTTAATTATCTTGGATGGATTGCAAAGAACCTTCACTTTAATAGACTTGGTGGAAGAGTTGAAAAAGCCGGGCGATGGTAGTCTTGACCAATTCTATGCCCGTCCACTCAGAGTAGAAGTTTATCTGGGACTGAAGAAGATAGGCGTTTTGTATAGAATGCTGACCTTGAATACAGGACAAACCCCGATGTCAACCAGACATCAAATAGAAATTCTGTATTCCGATTACCTGACCAAGGAACTGGAAGGTATTCATTTCTTTACTGAGGCAAATGGACAGAGGGTGCAAACAGTTGGAGATTATCAATTTAAAGATGTGGTGGAAGGCTTTCTCTCCTATTTAGATAGAGATGAGTTAGGTATCACTCGTTCTGAATTATTGGAGAATATCCAAAATCTTGACAACCTGTCCAAAGAAAACCGTGACAGCGATGTTTTTGAAGAGTATATTACTTCCCATCACTCCTTTGTTCAAAGAATAGACGAACTTTCAAATCATTGGCAATTTAACCCCGATGATTGCGAACCAAACAAGATAAGTGGGCCATTTGGCAAAACCTGCGTGGATTTCTTTACTAAAGGCATAGCGTTGTCTGGATATGGGGCTGCAATAGGCAAGTTGAAAGACAAAGGTGTCATTAAAGATTTTGATGACTTGAAAGCGACTATTAAACAAATACGCTTTGACGGGGCCCCAGATGAAGCTATGTGTACCTTTTTGGTAAACTTATCTCATATAAAAGATAACGCCAAAAAGATTGGCAGTGCCCAACGCCTTTACTTTACCTACTTCTTTAGAGAACTCTTTAATAAGGAAGGTGACTCTTTCTTAGTCATAGAACAAGCCATCGACAATGGTTTCAAAAAATACCAATACGAACTGGGTTAACTAAATATGCCTGTCATAGCGGTCCACGGGGAAAAATTGTCACTGGATAGCGTCACCTTTGATGCTGCTGCTGGCGTTTTTAAACTCCACAGCAGTGCTGACCAAAGTAGCATCTTGACCTTTGAATATGTACTTACACCCCATACCGATTACCAGCCCAAGAACTATACTCTCCACCTTCTCTATAACAGTAAGTTCTCTGAAAATGACATCTTTCAAGTTTACGAAAGAGACTTAAACAAACGGATAGGATGGATTTTTCCTCTACAATCACTTTTATCCACGGACCATGACTATGCTGAAAATGTTCACTTTCTGAAGTACGCATTTGTGGCTTTTCAAAAACTCTTGACCAACGTAAATATTGCCCTTGACAGAGAAATAAACGATTTAAGGAAAGTCTATGACGCAGATTCTACTATCGTACTCATTCTCTCAAATCAAACTTTACCCGATGGTTTTCCGTTTCAATTTTATCTGCCCGCATTGTTTAAGTATGGCTATTATTTTAAATACGTGAAGGATTTTCACTCCATAACGAAACCTCCTGATGGGACAAAAGTTCACCTCCAACAAATTGCCTCTCCACTTCAGCAAGAAGATTATCTTACAGAATTGTTTGAAGCGTTGATATATGAACAACATCCCCTGGTCAAGTTTCATCTATTGTATCAAGTCATAGAACTTCTTATTGAGAAAGTTTTACGCCATGAATTCAAGGCAGTTTGCGATGAACTCAAGGCAGTTTGCGATAAGTTGGAAGAGAAGAAAATTTACATTCATGACTTACAAGAACACATAAAAGATTTTATACCAGAGGAAAAGAGAATAAAGAAATTATTTTCTGACTATGAAAAAAATTTAGACATAGAGGATTTACGAAATCAGTGTGATTCACTATTACAGGCGATTGGCAAAGCAGAACAGACGGGTGAAGGAATTGCTAAATCACTTTATGCGGTGAGAAATTTTATCGTCCATGATTACCGAAGTCTGCCTAAATTACAAATAGACACCTTGAAAGACATTAACTCTCACTTTGAAATTCTACTTGTCGATATGTTACTCAATTTGGAAATGCCACCGATTTAAATAATCGGGGCTGGTTCTGAACTAGGACTGTAAATGCAGCCGTAATCTAGCTCTACATTGTCAACGAACTACGGCCAATTTTGAATCTGCTACAGGTATCTTACACCTACCAGCGGTAGCCGTACCCACTGGCAACGGTGACATCGCTGTTTATCAAGCGGACCTCGTTTTGCAGACAGGAGTGGCACCATTGACTTTGCAATTAGACATGAACTCGGCCAAACTACTTGACAAAATTAATTCAGTCAATCATACTCAATTTGACCCATCGACTGGTATTGTGCAAATTCCAGTGGTAGAAATACCAGAAGTCTCCACGGGAGAAATCAAAAGTTATCGGGCAGAATTGCAATTGGTACCGGACAGTTCTCCAATGAGATTTACGGTTAAATTACTTGAGAGTAATCCTCATTGAAAGGGTCAAGGTCAAGGTTTCCTAAACCTGGGAGGTTTAGGAAACCTAGTTATGGCCAAGGTTTCCTAAACCTTCCAGGTTTAGGAAACCTAGTCGTGGTTAAGGTTTCCTAAACCTGGGAGGTTTAGGAAACCTAATCAAGTATTCATTACTCACCTTATGCAATTGTCTGAATCAAAATTTACCGAATGATGTTACCCATTCTGTTAATTCTAAAATTCTGCAAATTCTGATTCAGACAACAGCGTCAAGATGAGTTCATTATTCATTGAAAACAGAGGTATCCAAGATGGGCACCATTACCATTAATATTCCGCAAGACCTGCAACTGTCGTATCACCTTGACCGTTTAGAAATAGTTGAACAAATACTCGACCGCCTCAAACGTAAACCCGGCGCGTCCCAACCTCGTGAATTAGCTACTCCTGAACGGTCACCGTTGGAAGAATTGCAAACCCTCCAAACCTATTTGGAGAGAGTCAATTTATTCTTTCGTCAAATTCAAGATTGGTTGGCCGGTGAATTCGACGTGGTGACTTCCAGCATCTCACTGCGGGAAAGGGGTCACACTTATGAAGCGCCCGTGCTGACTCTTCGTGAACGGGGTCAAGAGGAGGTGTTAGCTACTCTGAAACCGGTAGGGGCATTTGTCGTCAGAGTGGAAGGATTGATTGAAATCAGAGGATGGGTGGACCGGGCGCATCTTGATTATATGACTACCGAAGATAGATTTCTGGTCACCGAGGCATCGACAGGGCTGAAACGTCATACCTACCTGGGGGTCAATCAGGCTGGCTGGTATTGGGTAGAAGACCCTCGTACTAGACAAGCCTATTTGGTGGACAAGACCGTATTACTTAAACTCATTACTTTGGTAAGTGACCATGAATTTTAATCCTTTAGCCCACTCATGGGAATTGTATAAAATCACCAAAGATGGTTTAAAAGCCATCAAAAGGGCCGTTAAGACCAAGAATCCCATCGAGAGACAACGATTGTTACAACGGAGTCTGATTATTGCACAAGACCCTAACATCACTGACGTGGATGAGTTAGCTAAGGCGGCTGAACAGGAGATAGATGAACTATTTGTGGTGGGATTATGGGCCGCTTTTGAGCGTTTTCTCAGAAGCTATCTACAAACCAAAGGCCAGCTTTTGACGGGAATAACGCCTACTGACTTAGGTGAAGCCATTTATAGCCATTTCGTTGAGGAAGTAGAATATTGGAAACCTGATGAAATTCTGGACTTCCTCAAACTGAATTTGTTGAAACAGGATGCCACTTTAGCGGGGGATGCGAAAGCTATCTATCACTATAGAAGTTGGATAGTGCATGGCAAAAGTGGGCACAAAGATAATGTTAACCCGTCGACTCCAGAAAAGGCTTATGATACCTTGAATGAAATTATCCAACTGTTATTAGCGACTCCAGATGAATTGCTGGTCTCCGCCATTTTTGAACAGGGTATATTTCGTCCAATACAGCCCGTTAGCAACGCTATTTCTGATGGGCAACCGGTAAAACTGCTGGTTATGACACACTAAATTCTTGGAACCCCCGAGGAGTAGGGTGCGTCCCACGCACCACTCTTCCTTCTGGAACGCAATAAGGATTATTGCGAATTTTAACTTAATGGCATTGGGATTAAGAGAACGAGTACAACGGATTGAGGGGATAAACGGATAAGGCGTAACTCAATCCGTCTCTCCCCCCAATCCGTAGTCCTAAACCGTTTTGAAGGATACCTGGCGTGACACTTATGCCTTATCCGTCAAAACCTATAGAGAATGGTGGATACGCTTCGCTTAATCCACCCTACCAGGGAAGAATAGATGGTATAAAAGCTGATGAATATCACTATAACAAGAGGTCAAAAATGATTCCGATGCAAGACAGTCCAGAGGACACACTACTAAAAATTGAGCATTACTTTCATCAAGTTATGAGAGAACGAGCTGGGGATTTGATTGAACGTCAACAGTTAGAACTTCCTCAACTCACAGCGACTTTACTCGCTAAAAAGTCTCCAGATTATTTTCCCATTTCAGGCATGTATGGCGGGTTTAGTTATGAGTTAAAAATTCTGGAAAACGAAATGGTACTGATTACGGCAAGTTGTAGTAGAGTGTGGGGAGGTGGGCAAAGACACAAAATTACTGCCCAGGGCATTGAGTTGTTAGGGGAAGGATTTGATTAGTGAACCATGTAGGTTGGACTTCGTTTCGTTCACTCCAACCTACATGACTGCTATTTGACTAACGCATGTGGAAAATTAGGATTGTTAGGATTAACTGTGAGAGTCCGCAAAGCTGGGGAAATGACTAAATCCATATCTTCCATTGGCATCGCCCCCAGGAGTGGTTCGTCTCCTAACACCAGTGCGCCTACAAAACAACTACGATTGTCAAATCTCACTTCAATTGGCCCCACATACGCTACCATCTGTTTTTTACCGTCCGCGGTGGTGATTTCACGTTGACTGTGGACTTCTAGTTGTAACTGAAGTGACAGATGTTCAGGAATACAAAGCCTCAATGCCCCCGTATCGACTAACGCTTTGACTGCGAGTGGTTTAAGTTCGGGGAGTCGAGGATTTTTGAGTTGAATCTCGGCGTATACATATCCCATGCCAAATTACCTCTGTAGATGGGTTGAAAATAGAGAGGTTATTATAAAACGAATCGTCATCTGCGTCAATCTCCGATTCAGACGGTGCCTCCTAAGATTTGACTTCACAAGAAGGTACGGCTGTCTTGAAGCGTTCGATTTCTGGTTCACTCAGAGATGGGTTACTCCCACACTCTAATTTCTTTAGATTCTTTAAACCATGCAACGGTTCTAAGCTGGTCAGTTGATTATCTCTACAGTCCAAGGTCTGCAAGCCCGTCAACGCCCGCAACGGTTCTAAGTGGGTCAATGCACTCCTGCTACAATTTAACTCGGTCAGACTGAGAATGGTCACCAATTCATCTTCTGTGGGTTCACTTTCAATTCTGATAGCTACTTCAATTCCGATAGCATCTTTGAAGATGGCTTGCCACTGTTCACCTAGTGATGACCACCAACACCGTCTGTTAGTTATCAGGAAGCGTTGGAGTTCTGGTTGACTCAAAGATGGGTTACTCCGACAATCTAATCTCTTCAAACTCTTTAAATCATGCAACGGTTCTAAGCTGGTCAATTGATTACGATGACAGACCAAGGTTCGCAAACCCGTACACGCCCGCAACGGTTCTAAACTGGTCAGTTGATTAAAACCACAGTCCAAGGTCTGCAAGTCCGGACACGCCTGCAACCCTTCTAAGCTGGTCAGTTGATTACTCCAACAGTTCAAGGATTGCAAACCAACACACGCCCGCAACGGTTCTAGGCTGGTCAGGTGATTATTCTCACAGTCTAACTGCTGTAAGCCCGTCAACTCTCGTAACGGTTCTAAACTGGTCAGTCCCTTCTTCTTGCACTGTAACGTGGTTAGGTTAAGAATTATTTCCAATTCCTCGGTCGTGGGTTCACGGTTAATTCTGATAGCGGCTTTGAAGATGGCTTGCCACGGTTGGTCTAGTGATGACCACCAACACCATCTATTCTCTGTCAGTTTGTCAACCGGAGGTGGCACGATTAATCCGTTGTCAACTAAGTGAATTTCTTGACGAGAATGTACTATTTTATGGAAGCGTTCTATTTCTGATTCACTCAGAGATGGGTTATCCACACAGGATAATTTCTTCAAACTCTCCAGACCAGATAACGGTTCTAAGCTAGTCAGCGTATTATTATGACAAACCAAGGACTGCAAGCTCGTACACGCCTGCAACGGTTCTAAGTTGGTCAGTCGATTATGACTACAGTTCAAAGTCTGCAAGCCCGTCAACGCCTGCAATGGTTCTAAGCTGGTCAGGTAATTATAACTACAGTTCAAGGACTGCAAGCTCGTCAACACCTGCAACGGTTCTAAGTTGGTCAGTCTATTAAAATAACACACCAAGGTCTGCAAGCCCGTTAACGCCCGCAACGGTTCTAAGGTGGTCAATTCCTTCTCGTGGCAGTCTAACTGGGTCAGGCTGAGAATTGTCAACAATTCCTTTTCCGTAGGTTCACTTTTAATTCCGATAGCTTTTTTGAAGATAGCTTGCCACGGTTGGTATAGTGATGACCACCAACACCGTCTATTCTTGGTCAGGAAGCGTTCGATTTCTGGTTGACTCAGAGATGGGTTACTCCCACACTCTAATTCCTTCAGACTCTTTAAACCATGCAACGGTTCTAAGCTAGTCAGTTGATTCAAACTACACTCCAAAGTCTGCAAGTTTGTACACGCCTGCAACGGTTCTAAATTGGTCAGTTGATTCAAATAACAGACCAAGGTCTGCAAACCCGTACACGCCTGCAACCCTTCTAAGCTGGTCAGTTGATTATGAGAACAGTTCAAGGTCTGCAAGCCAGTACATGCCTGCAACGGTTCTAAGCTGGTTAGGTGATTACCAATACAGTTCAAGGACTGCAAGCCTGTCAAGGCCCGCAACGGTTCTAGGCTGGTCAGGTGATTCCAGCGGCAATCTAACTGGGTCAAGCTGAGAATGGTCTCCAATTCCGTTTCCGTAGGTTCGTTCCAAACTCCGATGGCTTTTCTGAAGATAGCTTGCCACGGTTCCTCTAGTGAGGACCACCAAGACGGTGCAGTCTGTTTCAGTTTCTCAATTGGTACTTCCAAACTGACCTGCCGAGTCTTTACCTTCTCTTGTCGCAACGCCTCCACTTCTGGTTCAATTTCTGGAAACGATGGCATTAATGGCGGCGGGGTACGTTCGGTTCTCACAGCTAAATTAGAGGATGCCGCTAACGTTTCTAAGCGACCTTCCAGTTTACGGATTTTACTAAAGAGACTGATGAGAAGGCCCGTGATACCGCCAATGACGGTGATAGCCAGGCCAATTAGGGTAAGGATTAGGTTAGTATTCATAATGGGTTATCAAATTATGTGGTTGTTTGAATCAGAATTGAAAGACATTTTAGAATTAACCCAATGGGTAAGTCAAGCAGTCTGTATAGGATGGATCAATGACGGTGAGCAAATCAACACTTGTCCACCCTACCTGGGCCGCGGTTAATCTGGTGGCTACCCAAAATTTGTCAAATTATTGTGGACAACCAATACGTAAACGTACTATAGTTAGTGGTTATTTGTGGTCTTGTGACAACTGGACGGCGTTAGAATTACAAGGGCAGATACGAGAGGTTTGGGGTAATTTTTCAGCCACTCAGTAATTCTCTCGCCTCTGGGACGTGATAATTTTTATTGGTAGTGGTGAAATCTGGGTGGCAACCAAGGAACGGCCAATTCTGACCGCGTGACCACCCACAGTTTTTCACCACCCAAGGACTGTCAAATCTCAGCCCACCTAATTTATTCAACAATACTAATGGCCACTGGTTGCGTATTCACCACCGTCATGCCATTCGCTAAACGATAGTCAAAGAACACCTCGCTCAGTCCAACCTACATTACTGAATTTGACTATAGGACTGTAGTTTCCCCACGGATCGTCAAATTCCAATTTTCAGAATGGTGCGTGGGACGCAACCCTACGCGGGTTAAATATTAGTAGATTATGAAAGACTAACTTGATGATCGAATTTACGCATTTTCCAGAACTCCCATAGCTTGGTCTTGAAAACACCAATATAAGCCCCCATATCAAAAGAGTAGGGTAAAGTTCTTCCTCGGCTGTGGTTTGAAAAATACCAACCAGACTTTGGATTCCCACTTAAATTGTTCTTCGCCCTTTATCATCCTATCACCTACTATGGGTGCCCAGACCAAATTTCTATGAAACCAGTAACTTCTAGTTTGTCCAAGGGTCTTGATAACTTTGCGATAATAATACGCCTGTTCTCGTGAGAGGATGAGAGGGTCTAGGTCCTCAAAATCTCGGTCGGAGATGGTAATTTCCAAAACGGTGCGTGATTGATGCTTGTGCCAAGCCCAGGCTCTAGCAGTGTTTAAGGACAGCGTGGTATAGAAACCTCGACCTAATTCACCACCACCTTGAGACACGTCTATCGGTCCTGCTACTAAGTCGGTTATATCTGCTTGACGACAGCCGTGATATAAGATATTATCATAATTTTATTACGCTGGCTAATCTTGGTTTAGGCATGATACAGGCGACCAGTCTTTACTTGTGGCTCAATTAGGCAGTAAAATACTTCCTCAATACCCCAAACCATATCCCCACCATGCCCAAAATGATGAGGATAGAAATTTCGGCGGGCTGAGGGATTAAAGTCCAAATCTTTGTAGTAACTGGTTTTTTTCTCAGTGACAGAGAGTGGGATTAATAGTCCCCTCAACTTTCTTGCCATTAAGGAGGAGTTTCGCTATGGTTCTAGCAATTTTACGTTGGAATTGTCTATTACTCTTGCGTCTCACTTGCAAAAATGCAAGTTTTGGTATTTTCTGGAGTCATCAAAACCGGCCACCAAAATTCGGTACCATTCCATCCTTGGTCCTTAGTCCCCTCCTGTTTAAATATAGTAATATCCTTATCCAGTTGTCCCATAATGAGTTTGGCCAGCCAGCA
>DZAL01000254.1 GCA_022729575.1 Thiomargarita sp. | reverse complement strand
TCAGAATCTACCGAATTGTAGAGCGTAGGGTGCGTTAGCGGTAGCGTAACGCACCTTCGTGTAAATTGCCATCAAGCCATTAGGAATGGTGCGTTACGGCGCAAACACACGCGCCTAACGCACCCTACGCTCGCTGTTAATTCTAAAATTCTGAAAATTCTGATTCCGACAACATCAATATAATATGGCAACTTTTCACAAAGAGGAGATTCTAAAGGCTTTAACTCGCTTAGGTGAACTGGCTAATGCGGCCCATCACACGATTGAATTAGTTATTACCGGCGGTGCCTTAATGGTATTAGCTTATCAATCACGACCGGCAACTAAAGACATCGATGCGTTGATTTTATCACCACCAGCAGCGTTAGTGAGAAAATGGATTCAACAAGTGGCACGAGAACAAGAGTTACCTGAAGATTGGCTCAACGATGCCGTCAAACCATTTTTGGTAACCGTGTCGCCAGGGCCCGTCGTGTTTCAAATCACTGGTTTAACCGTCAAGTCGCCGTTACCAGAACAGATGTTGGCGATGAAACTCGCGGCTTGGCGTGATGAAGGAGATATTTTGGATGCTGCTAGAATTTTACAAGAATTGGAGTCATTACCTAGTTTGGAGGAAGTTTGGAATTTATGTGTACCCTACTTGCCCAAAGGTACGGAATTGAAAGCACAATATGCCTTAGACGATTTATGGAGCGTTTATCGTGATCACACTGTTAAGTCCCGCGGCGGTCAATCATGATTGGTTAGCACTGCGGAGTTTAGTACAAGAGTTATACCGGTCTGGCATCCCGTTAAGTCAACAGGAGAAACCGGACGGGTCAGACTACCGATTGTTGGTCATCCAAGCGGCGTTGCTAGAATTATTAGCGAAGCGTTGGCAGCAAGTGCCGCCAGCGTGGGTAGCTGAAGTGGGTAGTTTAGAGGAACCTTTCTTTTTAGTGAAAAGTGCTTTGCAAATGCCTAACTTACGGCAGTTGTGTGAAACCCAAGCACCCGAGTCACTGAAGAAACGGAATATCTTTGCCACTCCCAACTTTTTGGAATTTGTTTAATAGCTATTGAGGAAAATTCAGTCAAACCAAATAGGCTGCCCCCCTAACCAGCAGTCAACGGCAAATTTTGCTAACACCACAGAGTGAATCCAATCACTCATTCGGTTAATTCTAAAATTCTGAAAATTCTGATTCAGACAAACACATTAAGGAGTGACAAACATGACAAGTTCAAATGTCAACCCACACGCCTCTGATAGCGGAGGCAATTTACAGGCATCAGCCCAGGTGGGTCATTTTGACTCTAGCCAAGGAGGATAAACTCGTCTTGACCCTAACCGAGATTGTTGATAAAGTAGTCATTAATCCACGTAAGTTAACCCATTATGCGTTAGACCCGCAGTCGCCAAAGGGTAAGCACAAAGCCATCGTGTTTGAACAGTTGGGGTTTACTAAAGCCAACTATACCGAGTTGCTTGAACAACTCCAAACGAAATCTTTGACCACCGAAGCGATTTCTTATGGTGAAGATGAGTATGGAACACGCTATACGTTGGAGATACCGATAGAGAACCAGACGGGCCAAACGGCCATAGTCATTACGGGCTGGCTGGTACCTAAGAATACTCAGGAAGCCCATTTAGTCACGTTGTATGTAAAAAAAGGAGGTAAACGGTGATGGCCGAATTAGGTGATGTCGTCGAACTGATAGTGAACCTCCCCAACCGACCGCTACGGGCTGGTGTTCAAGGGACTATTGTTCACTGTCATGGAGAGTCTGCTTATGAAGTGGAATTTATCAATGAGGAGGGAGAAACACTCGACTGGTTGGCCGTCAAACCAGCACAATTCATAGTCGTTTGGCAAGCCAAGACCCAGGAATGGGTGCCGCTGGCGGAACAAACGGCCGCGTTAGTGGGCCAGTTAACCCCCGAAATTGCTAAAGAAGTGTTGGATTTTGCCCGGTTTTTGGTAGGGCGGTATCCCCCGTTAGTAACCACTTGACCTTGACTCAGGTCAGTTTCTCAAACGGTTTTCTGGGTTTGGCGAGATTAAGAGATTCAACGTTTGAAAATAGATAGCTAGAATAGAGGTTTAAAAACAGGTCAAAACCCAAGGCTGCCCCCCTACACGACCAGCAGTCACGGCAATCTTTGCCAAAACCACAGAATGAACCGAATCACCCATTCTGTTAATTCTAAAATGTCTTACAATTCTGATTCAGACCATTAACTATTAAGGAGTACGAACATAACTGGTTCAACTGTTAAGACGGCTTTGGACTCCGACCTGCCTTCTGCTTCAAAGTGGTGGGCCACGATAAACCGGTGGCCCACCCTACCTGGCTATTCCCAAATGGCCTGAACATGACGAGATTGGCTGATGATTCTGTCACAGGTGAGAATAGGTACTTGAAGATATTTAGCCGTACCTACCAAAATCCGGTCATGCAATTCTGGCACATCATCGACAGTAGCGGCAGCTAAGACCACATTGGCATCTATGGGAACCAAGACTAAATTAGGTTGGTTGGAGATAATTTCAAGGACTTGCATCAGATTGACGGTAATTCTCTTGGCCTGTGCCAAATACAGAATTTCCATCAAATTGAGAGCCGAAATAAAGACCGTGTGTTGCCCAGCAGTGGCTTCCTGCAAAATTTGACGGGCTTGCTTCCCTAACTGGGAAGATTGACGCAAATAACGCACGAGAGCCACCGTATCAGTCAGGTAACGCATGAAATTGTTCCTCCAGTTTAGCAGTAAGCTGTTGTCGCAAGTGACGAATATCTTCTTCAGTGACTTCTAACGGCAAGTCTTTCCATAAACCTTCCAACGTCATTAGCGATGGTTTTTTGGCCGTAGAAAGGTTGTCGCGGTGTTTTAGGTAGCCAAGAAAGCTAGAAAGTTCTAGCAAATGGCTAGGCGACAAGTAATTCAACTGTTGGCTCAGTAGTTCACGCAGAGATTGAATCTCGCTAGTAGAGAGCAAAATATTCATAATTTAACTCCTTTGCCATTTAATCTAATAATGGTGGTATTGAAGTTGGATTTAAAACCGTTTGTATGTTATCAGCGATTATTCTAACAGGAAAACTTAAATAAGTCAAACTACTAGGCTGACCCCCTAACCAGCAGTCAACGGCAAACTTTGCCAATACCACAGAATGAATCTAATCACTCATTCTGTTAATTCTAAAATTCTGAAAATTCTGATTCAGACCATTAAGGAGTACGAAAATGTCTTACTCAACTTTCAACAAACACGCCTCCAGTAGCAGTGGAGGCACTTTACGGGAATTATCCCAAAAGAAAGGCTGGCGAGAGTCATTGAGTGGTTCGACCAGAGATTAAACCGAAAAACTTATGCAACAATATTCACTGGAAACGATGACTGCGGAACTTGACCTCCTCTTTCAGAGACTCCAGCAACTGCAAACGGTTGAATTAGTGCGGCACGGCGAACCCATCGGGATTCTCTTATCCACACCAGAGTATCAACGGTTACAGCCACTAACCTCGTCGCCCGCCAAGGCGTTACGAACTTTTCGTGCCACTGCCGACCAAGAGGCGTTACAAGATTTAGATACCGCTATGTTCTCGCAAGAGCGTCATCACGACAGAGGACGAGAGGTGGTGCTGTGAAGTTACGATATTTACTAGATACGAATACTTTATCAGAACCTTTAAAGCCTCAAGCGATGTCCCGTGTCATAGATAACCTCACGGCTTCTGAACATGACATTGCCACGGCAGCGCCAGTGGTCTATGAGATGATACAAGGTGCTTATCGACTCCCAGAGTCGGCCAAGAAGCGTGCGGAAGTGTTGCGCTATTTAGACGAATTTGTGGCAACGATACCGATTTTACCTTACGATGCCGCGGCAGCACGTTGGCATGGTCAAGAACACGCAAGATTAGTAAATTTAGGACGTACCCCAGCTTTTATCGATGGACAAATAGCGGCGATTGCCAAGGTAAACGAGTTAGTGCTAGTAACTCGGAATTTCAAGGATTTTGAAAACTTTACTGGGCTATCTATGGAAAATTGGTTTATTTAAATTTAAAAGGAGAGGTTAACAACGGTCAAAACTCCAGGCTGACCCCCTAACCAGCAATAAACGGCAAATTTTGCCAACACCACAGAATGAACCTAATCACTCATTTTGTTAATTCTAAAATTCTGAAAATTCTGATTCAGACCATTAAGGAGTATAAACATGTCTTACTCAACTTTTAACAAACACGCCTCTAGTAGCAGTGGAGGCACTTTACGGGAATTATCCCAAAAGAAAGGCTGGCGAGAATCGCTGGCTCAATGGACCAAGGTCGGGTTGTTTGTCGGCGTGGCGTTGGGAAGCACGTTGCCTGCCGCTGCCTTGGCTACTTCCATAATCTCAGGCGTGAAATTCAACGACTTGAACGGTAATGGTGTTCAAGACACCGGTGAAAAAGGCTTGCCTGCTAAAATCATCTATGCTCGCAATAATACCTTAGCCAATGCTGGTAAAGGTGGCGATTACACCACCTACACTAATATGGAGGGACGTTATCGCTTGACTGGATTGCCGGCGGGTAATTACAAAGTCTGGACTGGTGCAACCGAAACGGTTGGAGGACAACTTGAAGAGTTTTGGCAAACCGCTCCCATCAGAGCCGAAGAGATAGGGACCTTTGAACAATACTTTCTGGATTTACCAGATAACACGGAATTAGAGGTCAATTTTGGTCTTTGGGATGGTATTGAACGCCAAGATTGCACCTTGTGCGTCACAGCCAATGATCAACAGATCGATGTTGGGGAAGAAGTTACCGTCGGTGGTAATGTCGTAGATAAAGCCCCTGATGGTAGTAACTTGACCATCACCGTAGAAGCCTTTGGTTACAGTGCGGTTAAAACTGTTGCTGCTGCCGACCGAGTGGCAGACACGAGCATTCCGATTGAGTTAGGGGTGTCCTTTCCAAAAGGGGGAGAGTATCCCGTCAAAGTCACGGTAACCAGCGATAACGGTGCGCAAGCGGAAGGCACTGGCAAAATCGTGGTGCGAGATGTGGCAACCAGCGATTCCTGCGATGTTAATGTCGTTAATGCTTGGTCCACCCGTGATGGATACTGGGATGATCCCAGCGTTTGGAGCACTGGTCGCGTGCCCAGTGAAACGGATTGGGTGATGATCAGTTCAGGTCATCTGGTGAAGGTGCCGGCGATTACTACTCAACAACTCCATAAAAAGGAGATGTTGCAGGTAAAAGGACTGTGTGTGGCTCAGGGAGCAAAACTGGGTAAATTCTTTTATCGTAAATTGGCGACACTTCCTCCTTTTTTGAGTCGATACCAGAAATTTTTTGTATCTCAACGTAGTGGTATTCGTAGCATAAGCGATTGTCGATTTACAGGGGTGACAACTAATCCCAAAATTGCCCAAAATCCATGCCGATGGGATGATCCTAATAGCTGGGTTCCAACAGGAGTACCAGGTGTCGGTGCCAATGTGTATATTCCCAAAGGGGTATCTTGTGTAATACCACTCGCTACTACCACTGATGCCATTAAATTGAACAACGTTTGCAATGAGGGTACTTTGACGACTCCCGCGGTCTCTGCACCTGATCGTCAACAATATTGGTTGTCTCTTAATACTGGAACGTTTCATAACATGGGAACTGTCATATCTAGTGATGGTGCCGCTGGTGGTGGACCTGGGGTAGGTATTGCTATTGTTGCACGACGGAATTTCCAAAATGATAACATCATTCGATCTGGGAATGGTGGGTATCCTAGTGGAAATGGCGGACCAATAGAACTTGCTCCAGCTAACTTGGATAATACTAACACTGGAAAAATTATCACTGGCGCTGGTGCTCAGGGAACTGACATGTGGCAAGGAGGAACGCAAGGTGGACCAGGTGGCCGTTTGAAGATTGCTGGAACGGGTACATGCAACCTCAGTGGTCAGGTACAAACCGGTAACGGAGGTGATACACCTCATGGCCCAGGCGGTGCTGGTGGAGAAAACAGTATCAATTGTCAGACACTCAATTTGATTAATCCTATTATTGAAGGTCGCGAAGGAATAAGATTGGACCCCATTCAGATCAAACTGGATGCTAACACTCGTCTAACCTCAAAAGACATCTCTATTGTCAGCGACGACAACGGCAAAATCGAAGTCGGTAACCTCTCTGAAGGAGCTATCACTGCCGAAAGAACCCTCACCTGGGCAATTGGCAAAGGTGGCATGATTGACTTTAGCCAAGTTGGTAACAAAGCCTTTAAAGCCGGTCAAGAAATGATTATCTATACCGATAACCTCATCTTACCCGCTGGCAAGACTCTGGCACAACTGGTTGACGCACCAAAGGTCACCGTTCTACCCGCTAAACTGTTGATGAATGCAGGTTGGTTCACCACAGAAGAGACGATGATAGGTTCCCCTGGTGAACAATTGGTATTACCCTTGACTTTAAACAATCTGGGACCAGCCAAGGACACTTACACGCTGACCGTTACCAATCCACAAGGTTGGTCAATGTGCAATTTGCCTAAGACCGTCACTGTTAATAGCCAACGTAATGTCAAGTTGGAATGCAATGTCACCTTACCCGCCACCCGTGGTGCCGAGAATACCGTCATCATTACGGCAGCTTCTCAAACGGACCCTGCGCTTCAAGTGACTACGACTTTGCATCTTCAAGTAGCAGTGGAACAATATGACCTTTATGGCGAAGTCTTAGATAACAACAGCCAACCCGTTGTTGGTGCTACCGTACAAGTGGGCGAACAAACCACGACTACCGATGCCCAAGGTCAATGGATGGTTATGGACTTACCCGTAGGGGATTACAACGTCACGACCTCGAAGGAAGGTTATGTCTTCTCTTCTCAATCGGTCACGGTCAATGGTCAAACGACGTTGATGACGATTAGTGGTAATTCTCAAGCCGCTACCGCAGTGGACAACGGCCTCACTATTTCCGACCCTGCTTACACTTTGGTCGTCAAGCCCGCTCCTACCCCTGGGCCTGAAACCGAAATGCAAGTGGTTGATAACGGTGATGGCACCTCTACCGCTACTAATGGCTTAATGGTCGTGAATATTAAACCCAAGGCGACTGGTACGGGAGAGAATAGCGAGGTCACGATTACCGACTCGGAAACGCCTAACCTGGCCGCTACGCTGAATAACGATGGCAGTCTGTCTGTCACCAATGAAGAGTCACCAGGAACGGTCTTTACCGCCAATGCTGATGGCACTTCTACTGTGACGAGTACGACTTTCCCTGGATTAACGGCCACCGTCAATTCTGAAGGAAACACGGTCGTCACTGATGTAGCGATGCCTGGGATTGAAGTTGCATTTGACCACACCGGCAAAGCGACCGTCACCGACCTGGACTCTGGAATGTCAGGTGTTCGTAACGAGAATGGGACTTATACAGTCAGTGATCCACTCACCCCTGAAGTCCTTACCATCGTTAATCCTAGTGATGGCAGTGCCCAAGTGATTGATAGCAAAACTGGCGAATGCTTAAATTCTGACAATGCCAGACGAGCCACTCGCGGATTCTTTGACTTTGTGAAGAAGGCCGTCAGCTTTGTTGGTAAAGTGGCAGGTGTAGTCAACACCGCGGCTAACTTTGTCGGTACAGTGGCAGGCGCAGTTAATACGGTTGCCAATTGGTTTTTGAAAATAGCACCAGCCTCAGTGTTTGCTGCGAAAGTTGCTGCCGTTTCCAATACCGTGAAGACTGTTGCTAACGTAGTGTCAGCGATATCCAATACCGTTACCAAAGTGGTCAGTGGCATTCGTAAGTTCTTTGGCTGGATGATTAAACCCTTCAGCTTCAGAAGCGTCCGTGCCGATACTTCACCTAATTGCCCAATCGTCACTCCAGACGAAGGTCCTTACAGTGCCTCCGGCACCATCAAGGACAAACTCGGCCCCGTCGCCGGTGTCACCGTCCAAATCGCGGGTAAAACTGCGACTACCGATGCTACTGGTAACTGGGAAATCACGGGCTTAACCGCGGGCAATTACACGGCGGAAGCTAACAAAGATGGCTATCTCTCCCTCATTCAACAATTTGACGTGAGTGAAGCGATGCCAACCGTCAAGGTGCCATTGAAACTCGCCTCGTTACTCAAAGTGGGCGTGTCGACCCAACCG
>DZAL01000253.1 GCA_022729575.1 Thiomargarita sp. | reverse complement strand
CTATATGGCTAAGGTTGTCGTTATGGATGAATGGATTTTGCAATTGGCTCTAATAAAATATATTTGACAATAAATAGTTTAGCTTCCAATCCATTTTTTCGCCATATTTTGCCCTTGCTTTGTCACACTACCATTTTACCATCATGTTGGACCTGTAAAGAACGAAATCCATGTTTGGCCCAATTTTGCTGTTACTTTGTAATGATTCTTTCTTGATGGTTACCCAACTGTTGATGTTTAATAGAGATTATTAAGAAACTAGAAATTTTTCTTTCATTTTATCTTTCTTCAGTGAAGCATAGGTGTCTGCCTATAAATATAAATTTTATAATGAGTTAGAGTAATTACACTATTTTTTCATTGAGAAAAGGTTGGAGTAAGTGTAGGGGGATAAAATGGCTACCAATATCAATGCCAGAGAAAAAGAGAGTGGTGTTATGGTGATGATATGATATTCCCTTTAAATGGGAGAGGTAAAAAAGCAGTCAGGAATTTTATAACAGTAACTCTCCTTACGCACGGTTAACTCAACCTCTCCCTGCCTCTCCTTGTTAAGGAGGGGGAGTCGATCAAGTCAACTCAGTTAGCGCATCCTTCCCTCCTTGCTAAGGAGTAAGGGGTAGTTATGTGTAAAGTGAAATAATAATAGTGAAATAATAATAATGTGATAGTTAAAAAATGATTGATAAACTTTCCTGTAACTATTTTAGCCTAATCATAACAGAATCATAACAGAATGGATAAGCCGATTGGCAGGACTATTGCTAAGAAACATCTTTAAACAGCAATTCCGCATGGATTTCTACTTTAGCTGATTAATCATGAGTGCTTTCATAAAAACGTTAGGAGAAAATATGAATATTGTTAAATCTGATACTCAACCTTCTTTACTTATTAGTTTACTTAATTTGTTGGGTGTCAGTTTGCTGTCGGCCACGGGAGTTTCGGTAATACTCGTGGGTATTGTGTTGTTGTTGTCCTCTGCAAGTTAATAAGTGAGAAAATAGAATGAGTATCGATAACGGTACTATTATAAAAACACCTCTTCGATGGGGTAGCGTCATCTTAGGAATGGCGGTGGGATTTGCGACCTGGCAAGTCAGTCAAGGTAATGCCATTTATACTCAAGCCTGGTTAGCGCATGGTTTATTACATACCGCTTGGGTAAGGACGCAAGCCAGTGGTCGTGAAGTCAAGCCTTGGCCTTGGGCTAACACCTGGCCATTGGGGCGGTTGTCGGTCCCTCGATTAAATGTGGAACAAATTATTCTGGCTCGTGCCAGCCAAGGTACCTCAGCTTTTGCCTTGGGTCATTTAGATAGTAGTGTCTTGCCTGGTGAAATTGGCAATAGTGTCTTAAGTGTCCATCGTGATACTTACTTTGGTTTTCTGAGAGTACTCAAAACGGGTGATATTTTAGAATTAGAATCTCTTCGCAATGGACGTTGGCGTTATCAAGTGTCCGCTATTTATATCGTGGATAAGTCTTATACCTCTTTACTGGAACCCTCTTTAACACGACGATTGACGTTGATTAGTTGTTATCCTTGTACTATAGATGACGACCGCCGCTATGTGGTCGTTGCGGAAGAGGTAGAAAAAATGGCTTAACTTATTGCCATAAACTGCTTAAAGGCAAAGTTTTTCCATGAAACTGTAATTCCCCTTGTTGAATTTGCAGTAGAATAGAGTAGTCATGATTTCCGTAGTTAATTAAAATACCTTGGTCTAACCAAGTTTGGATGCGCTGCTGTACGCTATTTGGTATCGTCTTCTTAGTGGTCGTAGAAGAGTCCAATAATATTGCGACTAGATGATGTAACATAGTAGTAGGCAAGCGCATTTCCAAACGACCAGATAAGGTATCTAATACCGACCATGGATTAAATAAAACACTCAGCCCGATTTCTTCTGCCATTTTGACTTGCAGGGTGCCTTCTAACCGACCTTCTGGGCTGTCAAAATTTAGCCGGGTGACGGCAAACTCTGGTGAATTATTCAACAAAGTTAACCCGTGTTGAAAGAATATTCCTAGCATCATCAACTTAAACTGCTCTGGCGACCACTCTGAGTGCCACCCTTCCGCTAACGCCTTAATAATTCCAACCAAACTTTCCAACTGTAAATGACGAAGTTCTATTTCGCAATGGCCAGGCCCGTAAAGGGTTTTTCCGACCTGAATTTGCTGTACGGTCGTGGCTAACGCCACGGTGAGATGGTCACTGGCTACTTGATTCTGTGCGGTTATCGTAACCCCTGCCAAAGAAATAGGAGATTGATAAGATTGATGGTGTGGTAGTAACTGAATCTGGGCCATGGTCAGATTACCACGTCCTTCTCGCACTGTCGTTGACCCTGGTGGTAATTGCAGGGTGAAACCAAGGGATTGAATATCGATTTTACCTGGCATCGTATCTAAGCTAATTTGAGGAGAGTGCAAATCAGCGTTAATCATCATCTCAGATGGCTTAAATTGTATCTCCCCTTGCCATCCCTGCCAATCAACTTGGAAATAACTATTCTCGTCGCGCCAACTCAAAGGAGAGGTGATAAGAGTAGTCAACGTATCACCGGTGAGGTTGACGACCGTTTGTGCGGTCAATAATTCACGATCTTCCGTGGTTAACTCTGGTACGGTTAAATTTTTTGAATGCGTCGACTTGGTATATAAAATTGTCTCAATGTGAGTGGCGCGAAGGGGTAAAAAACCATGGTGGATTTTATGAACCACCATAAAACGCTGGTCAGCCGCGGCCGGCTTGGACGCATTCGTTATTTCAAACATAGACTGCGCGTTCGAACTAAACCAACCGCGGTTATAATGACGGTCCGACCATTTTAAATTGATCAACGGTGACAAGGTTTGATTAAATTGCTCAAATTGTTGCTGCGCTTCAATCCCGGTCCAATAAGGCACTAAAATAGCCGAGATGATTCCTAAGAATCCGATAAGTAGGAGGAATGGTTTCATATTTTTAAGAAAGATTTGACCACTTTTCGAAAGTTGTCAAATCTATAATCGAGGAATCGATTTTAAGAAAGATTTGACAACTTTTCGAAAGTTGTCAAATCTATACTATTCGAAAGTTGTCAAATCTATATCGAAGAATCGATTACGGTTGTAATGCTGCATTGTAGGCATCATCTGAGATTAAATTCCAGGCCGCATTGTCAGTTTTAAATTGCGTAAATGAATCATAGACTTCTTTAAAAGCAGGGTCTTTCACCGCCTCTTCGTCCAAAACTTGTTGAGTTAACTGCTTTAACTCCTTTAGCACCGCGGGTGGAAATGGTAACACTTCTACCTTATATTTTTCCTTAAGCTCTCGTAACGCCTTGATATTAAAAGCCTCAAATTGCGAATACATCCATTGATTACTAGAGCGTGCCGCCACTTCTACAATTTTTTTCAAATCCTCCGGCAATTCTTCCCACGCTTTGGCATTGACAATCAATTCAAGGGTAGTGCCCGGCTCGTGCCAGCCTGGATAGTAATAGTATTTAGCGGCTCGATATAAACCTAAACGCTCATCATGAAAAGGACCTACCCATTCAGTCGCATCGATAGTACCACGCTCTAACGCGGTGTAAATTTCTCCACCGGCCAATAATACCGGGGTACCACCGGCTTTCGCCAATACTTTACCGCCTAAACCAGGAATCCGCATTTTTAGTCCTTTTAAATCCTCCATCTTCTCGATTTTCTTATTAAACCATCCGCCCATTTGCACTCCAGTGTTACCGGCGGGAAAAGGGATAACATTGAAATCTTTATAAATTTTACGCCACAATTCTAATCCACCGCCACCATAAAACCAGGCATTCATTCCTTTCGCGGTCATTCCAAATGGTACCGCACTCATAAACTGTGCTGCCGGGACTTTACCAGCCCAATAATAAGCCGCCCCATGTCCCATTTGCACCGAGCCTTGTGACACCGCATTAAATGTTTCTAAGGGTGGCACCAATTCACCGCCGGCAAAAACCTGCACTTTAAGACGACCATTACTCATCATTTCAAGGTCTTTTGACATCTGCTCAATGGCTTCCTGAAATATTGGAAAATTGGGTGGCCAGGTCGTCACCATTTTCCACTGAAAAGTTTTCGTGGGATTCTCAGTCGTGGCGGTGACCGACGCGCATTCTTTATCGCATCCCAACATTAAGCTACTGATGATAGCTATGGTTATTAATGCCCAAAGATTCACTGTTTTCAATCTAAATACTCCTTTTACAATAAACACTAGACGTTTCACCACCCCTGCCCCTTAACAAGGAGGAGGTATGCGCCAATTGAGTTGGTAGGGATAACTCCCCTCCTTAATAAGGCTACTCTATGCACATAAGTTTGTAACCTGTTGAAATTAAATGTAATTCCAAAACGAGGCCAAAAATTATTTCTTTGGTTTATCAATGGCTTAACTGATTTACCATGAACTTGTGTGCATAGAGTAGCCTTAATAAGGAGGGGGTAGGGAGTGGTTGAATTAACTGTGCGTAAGGTGAGTTGATAATATTGGTAAATAGTTTCACCATTTATTCAAAATACTCATTTTACAACAAATATTCAATATTCACTAGCTAAAAATTTAAATAATCCTTATTAAGCCAAATTAGCCAATAGATTTGACAACTTTTCGAAAGTTGTCAAATCTTTTCGATGGTTTATAGATTTGACAACTTTTCGAAAGTTGTCAAATCTTTTCAAGGGCTTACAGATTTGACAACTTTTCGAAAGTTGTCAAATCTGTCTTTTCAACCACCCCGGTTCCTTACGAAAGTAAATTTTCCTTTCAACGAGTTAAAAAATTTGAATATCGGGTGATCAATAAAAAAAGCCCCTGGGGACCCCAGAGGCTTTTATTTGTGTTTTTAGAAACTTTTCTCAAAAGTCCCTACCACACTGTTAGCGACTACTCTCTTTCACCCATAAACGCTCCAAATAAATGCAACAGGCTCACAAATAGGTTAAAGATACTCACATACAAACTCACCGTAGTCATAATGTAGTTAGTTTCCCGGCCATGCACCATCTCGCTGGTTTGGTACAGAATAAAGCCACACATTAACAAGACAAACATAGCGGATACGGCCAAAGATAAACCAGGCAGTTGAAACACAATTGCCCCAATACCGGCCAAGAAAGCCACTAAAATCCCCACAAAAATGAAACCACCTATGAAGCTAAAATCTTTACGACTGGTCAACGCATAACCTGACAAACCCAAGAAAATCGTAGCGGTCGAGCCAAAGGCCATCATGATTAACTGCGAGCCATTGCTAAACATAGTGAGATAAGCACTGAGTAATGGCCCTAAGGTTAAGCCTAAAAAGCCCGTCAAAGCGAAAACTGAGGCTATCCCCCAAACACTATTTTGGAGGGCTGAAGTTAAGAAAAGTAAGCCAAAATAAATGCCTAGCGTCAATAACCAATGCAACGGTGGCATATTGATTGCCATCGCAACCCCCGCCGCAACCGCACTAAACAACAAAGTCATTGACAACAGCATATAAGTGTTGCGAATCAACTTATTAGCTTCAGTACCAGAAACTTCTGCTGGCGCATAAGCCTCTTGCTGGCCAAATCCCCCTTGATAAGTTTGTGCATTACTTGCCATAGTAACGCTATTGACCGATGATTTCTTATTCAAGTCATCAAATACGCTCATAAAACACCTCATAATATCTATTGATAGTAAAAATAATTCGTCTCGGCTCGATATTACCAGTTTGAACCAGATTTGACAACTTTCAAAAAGTTGTCAAATCTAATTGATTAAATAAAGCCATTTCAATTCCAGAATTAGGGCGGTAACAAATTTAAACTGATTAATACTGATTAATACTGATTAATACGGCTTGTGATATTTTATCAATACTGATAACTTTTTTCAAGTGTTTTGTCTGAAAATTGCATTTGTAATAATTAATTAGTTTAAAAAAATCATTAATCATCATCGTATAATCCTCTTTATGAAATACTTATACTTTATACTCACGTTTTATCTGATTCTCTACTCTATCTCCTTGTTTGCCATTGACGTACAGGTTGCCGTCGTCGATAGCTTCTTACCCGCTTTACAGGAATTACAAAACAAATTTGAAAAAACTTCTGAGCATAAATTGATTATTACAGCAGATACCGGTGATAAACTCTATGCTAAAATTAAAGCCGGTCAAAAGTTTGAAATATTTGTGGCCGCCAATAATCAATATCCCTCACTCCTGACTCAACAAGGACAGGTGATTGCTAATTCGAGTATCATCTATGCGGTAGGAAAGTTAGTCCTCTGGAGTCCACAACCCTACTTAGTCGATTCTCAAGGTCGAATCTTAATGACTAATAAATTCAAAAAATTAGCCTTATCGAATCCAAAATCTTCCTCTTACGGGGCCGCGGCGCAACAAGTTTTAACAAAACTTGGATTATGGAGCAAATTGCGCACTCAGTTAATAACCAGTAATATCGACTCGGAAACGGTAGAATTAATCCAAAATGGAAAAGCGGAATTAGGATTTGTTAGTTTATCCCAACTGGCTAAAATGCCTAATCAAAAATCCCAATGGTCAATATGGGTAGTCCCACCACATTTATACACTCCCATTGAGCATACCGCAGTATTATTAAAATCTGCTGAAAACAACGTGGCAGCCCAAGAATTTATGGCCTTTTTACAACGTGCTATTGCTCGCACTATTATTGAAGATTTTGGTTATGAATCCTACTAAATTACCTTCGACTATCCCATTATTAATGGATAAACGCTAGAATTTGCCAAAAACTTGAAAATTGCGTGACGTGAGTATACATTCTTTACATCTGGACCGACCACCCACATACACTATCCCCATAAATTAAAAAAAATGAGTACAGAAAATCCAACTCCAATAAAAGGCACCATTTTGATTGTCGACGACATTCCTGCCAATGTCAGTGTGTTATACGATTTTTTGGCGCAACATGGCTACAAAGTACTCGTCGCTCAAGAAGGCCAACGAGCCATCCAAAAAGCTGAATACGCGCAACCAGACCTCATTTTACTAGATGTTATGATGCCTGGAATTGACGGTTTTGAAACTTGTAAAATACTTAAATCTAAACCGGAAACTACAGATATTCCAATCGTTTTTATGACTGCGTTAGCGGAAACTGTGGATAAAGTGAAAGGTTTCAAACTAGGTGCCGCTGATTACCTCACTAAACCCATTCAACATGAAGAAATCTTAGCGCGTATCACCACTCACCTCAACGTTCGTCAGTTGCAAAAACAATTACAAACACACACCACTGAATTAGAAAAACGCAATTTGGAACTAGATGCGTTTGCTCGCACCGTCGCCCACGACCTGAAAAATCCACTCAATGCCGTCATTGGCTATACCGAAATGTTAATCAGTGAATGTTCGCTGGACCAACTACCCACCGCCGACATGCAAGAAACTTTACACTTAGTAGAAAAAGCGGGACGAAAAATGGTCAGTATTATTGAAGCCTTACTACTATTAGCGGGTGTCAGCAAACAAACTCAGATTGAAATCCGCCCATTAGACATGGCACTAATCATTGTTCAAGTAGAGCAACGATTAGCCTATCTGATAAAAGAATGTCAAGCCGAAATTCGTCAACCGGTAACTTGGCCCACCGCGATCGGCTATGCACCTTGGGTAGAAGAAATATGGGCTAATTACTTGAGCAATGGCATCAAATATGGAGGCAAACCACCTTATTTAGAATTAGGCGCCAATCAGGAAGGAAAGAACATGATACGATTTTGGATCCGTGACAATGGTCAAGGTTTAAGCGAAGAGGCTCAAAAGCAATTATTCACACCATTCACTCGTTTACACAACAAAGATTCCGTCGAAGGACACGGTTTAGGGCTATCCATTGTACAACAAGTGGTCGAAAAATTAGGCGGCAAGGTCGGGATGGAAACCACGTTAGGACAAGGTTGTTTATTTTATTTCACGTTACCCGCGGAGACCGGTTAACCACCCCCAGCCCCTCCTGGTTAAGGAGGGGAGTTGACCAGGCTAACTTAGTTAGTGCAGACTCCCCTCCTTGCTAAACTACTCTATGTACACCAGTAGGTTCCTTCTCGTTCCCACGCGCCAGCGTGGGAATGCCGTCTGGACGCGCCAGCGTCCCTTTCCCGCAACGCTGGCGCGTTGCTCACGGCATTTCCA
>DZAL01000058.1 GCA_022729575.1 Thiomargarita sp. | reverse complement strand
CCTGGCTACGCTCAGTCCAAACTACATCTAATGAGTTTGGCCCTGTTTCAGTTCCCTCAAATACGCCTCCAGCTCGGCCGGCGAAAACTGACTTAACACCTCTTTGGGCGAAAGCTGACTTAACACCTCTTTGAGCGTCAACAGATGCAAATGATCGCGGGTATAATCCTTGACAAAATCCTCATACGTATAAGACATGATAATTCCCTCTAAACGATAGTATTCAAATAGGAGTCCAGTCTAATCATTGGTTTAATAAATTTGCCACGTCGAAATCCGCCGGCACCGTGGCACGTTGACTCTTCAACATCCCAAAACCACTTGGTGGTGATTCTTGGGAAGGGTGTTTGACACGCAATTCCAGATGTTCTTTTACCAGAGTCAATTCGATTTGACTACCTTGGCGGATCCCTAGACGTTGACAAACTTCTTTAGGAAGAGTCAATTGACCCTTCTCAGTTATTTCAATGAGTTCCATATTCCAGTTTAATTTTAGTGAATGGTTTAAAATAAGTCTGCATAGTAGTTGCGTAGGTTGGAGTGAGCTTCGCTACCTCTAACATTCAAAGAGAAATGTTGGACTTTGCTATGCTCAGTCCAACCTACACCGACTAAATATTAATTGTTGCAGAATGCTGGACTGGAGGCTTTAGCCGCAGTTCAATAAACATCTTCATGGGTACCAATGTCAATCAAGACGATAAATTCTTGTCCCGTGTGTACTTCGGTCTCTATGGAGAAAATAATTCCGACCGTCATAACCACAAGAACAAGCCCATAAGTTTTTTAACTTACCGCTGAGTTTATGTGTTTGTAAGGTCCAGACGTTTATATATATTTTGTTCTAATTGGCGGAGAGTCTTATTAATTTTACTTTGTAGAACCGGATAACGACGAATTAATTGGCGATAAGCCTGGTCAAATGATGGCGTGGATTTTAACGACATCATGATTCCTCCGCTATCGTGGCATGTAGTCGTTTAATTAATTCCTCGGCACTTTCGGTAGTTAATTGACCTGATTGAAAGGCTTGTCGCGCCTTCGTAGCGTGTCTGGCAATTGGTGACCGCCGCGCTTCTAGTTGTCGTCTGGACAACACTTGCAGAAGCAATTCACGTTGTTGGTAAGACAGTTGTGCGGTGGCTTCTAAAATTTGTTGGAGTGTCATTGGCTAAAACCTTATTTTTGTATAGTCACTATCGTTGCTACGCAATAGCGTAATCATTTCAAAGTCTCTTCTCACACGCCAGTATGGAAATGCCGACTGCTGGACTGGAAGGCTTTAGCCGGGCAGTATCCCCGCCCATCACCAGCTAAAGCCTCTAGTCCGGCGAAGTTGGTTTCTACCTCAGTTTTAGACTTGCCACTTAGCTACGTCTGTTGCCCCAATAACTTTTTTACCTCCGCCAAACTCATCGTCGGGGCATCTTGTTCTTCTTGTTTGGCACGCCGCAATTCTAGCAAATCTTCCACATCGGCCAGCCATTCTAACAGAGATTCGTACTCTTCATAAGGTAACACGGCAAATTCTTTTCTTCCTTGTTTGCTTAAGATTTCGGGATGTAATTCAATCATGATAGCCTCCTGTTGTAAGATTCTTTACGGTGTAAGATACGATAGACAATAACCGTGTGTTGGACAATTTCAAACAAGACTCGATAATCTCCGATTCGCAAGCGATATTCGGGTGTAAAATGGGTCAAACGTTTGACATCACCAGTCAAATTATCGGCCAGTCGGTCAAGACCTGCTAAAATTCTCTTTGTTACAGGTGGTGGCAGTTTCTTCAAGTTTTTGACAGCTTGTGGTTTCAGTTCAATGGTGTATGTCATAGCATTGGGTATGGTGATGATAGTTTCTCGTTCCCACGCGGGCGCGTGGAAACGAGTAATGTCGGGGTCAAGGTTTAGACCTACGAGGTCTTCAAGACCTCGTAGGTCTGGCCGGCTTAACAAGTTGGCTAAATCGGATAATGGGTGTGGTGGGCCACGATAAACCTGTTGTTGCCCACCCTACCTGGCTACGCTCAGTCCAAACTACATCTAATGAGTTTGGCCCTGTTTCAGTTCCTTCAAATACGCCTCCACCTCTTCCGGCGACAGCCCTTGTAAGCGTTCCTTCGGCGAAAACTGACTCAACATCTCTTTGGGCGAAAACTGACTCAACACCTCTTTAGGCGAAAATTGACTTAACACCTCTTTGGGTGTCAACAGATGCAAATGGTCTCGGGTATAGTCTTTGACAAAATCCTCATACGTATAAGACATAATAATTCCCTCTAAACGATAGTATTCAAATAGTTGATTCATCACGGCACTGGTTTTGGCCGGGTCAAACTGGTAATGTTGACTTCCAAATCGAACTTGGGTCTCATTGGCACTAAACAATTGCCATAAAGCATTTTTGGGGAGTGGTTGGATTTGATTCAAGACCAACACTCTCACCTGTCGACTCCCCCAGCGTACCTCATACACCCCTGGTAAGTCAACCAGGGGGCGCAAGGTTACTCGCTGGGCTAAGTTATGCGGGTACCGGGTGCTAATCGCATACAATTCAAAGTCGGTAGCGGGTAACAAGTCATCCACCGAGGGACTGACCAGTTTCCGATAACTCACATAATGACCTATCAATTCATCTAACGTCCATTCTTCCAAAGGTTGACGCAACGATTTGTAGGTTATCAAATTATGTTTGGCTAAATTGTCCAAACCATCTGGTAAATCGATGACCACGGCCCCGTTGCTGTCTCCCTGTTCGATAATAATGATGTCGATGCGTTGTTGCTGAACCGATAAATCTTTTTCAACTTCCACCTGGTAAGGCGAAGTCGCTAATAAATCCTGCAATGCTAATCCGAATAAGCGATGCCAGGCAATCATGTATTCCTTCCTCTTCTTTGTCCGAATAGATGAAACCACTGTTCTCGTTTTAATGTGCCGATTACTTCAACCGTATCGTATGTGTCCTTAAATCCTCCGGTGAACGTGGGAGGATGTCGCGGGCCGTGATGATGAAGCGGCTGAGGTTTTCTTTGGAGAAGGAGGCGCAACGATTGGTTAGCAAAGGCAGTTCTTGTAGTGGAGGTCTCTCCATGTTGACCAACTCGCTGAGTTTAGTGTTATTCAGGGCAAATTGACCATTCCAACCCAATTCGGATGAAACATTGATTTCCCATTTATCCCCTCGCACCTCAAATTTTTGGGTCTCTAACATAATATCGCCGCCATTACCGGCATACGCATTCGCCAGCAATTTACTGTTGTCCAGAGTAAAAATCTGAGGGCCGCGGATAGTCAGATTGCCACCTTTATCTTGCGGGCGGGTGCCTCTGGATTCAGCGGTGATTTTACTGTTGATGACTTGCAGACGGTTATGGACTTGAAGGTTAATATTACCTCCTCCAGCATTGTCGGCTTCCGTATAAATACCAGTTTCACCATAAAGGTTCTCATCACCAGTTCCATCAATAACGGCTTCTTCAGTGGTTATCGTGATGGAACCTGCTGGGCCTGTTCCTTCATTGAAACCATTAATATAACCATTGCGTCTCAAGGCGAGGTTTCGCGTGGTTAAAGTGATAGTTCCAGCCTCGCCTGTGACTTTTTTATCTTCGTATTTTTCAGGAGCCGAAGCTGAAATACTTGCATAACCATCAAGGATAACGGCCTCTTTGGACTCAATGATAAGGTTGCCAGCTTTACCAGAACTTGCGGTAGAGGCTTCTAAATAGCCCTCAGTCGCTTCTAAAGTCGAAGTCGTAATTTGAATAGTTCCTCCTGTTCCAGTGCCGAAGTTATTGGTGGCAATTCTATTGAGACTGTCTCGAAAAGCGTTTTCCTCTGACTCCTCTACGTCTAACCCTTCATTGAGGTAAGATTCGCGGTAAGATTCAAAAAGTTCTTCATTGTATCCACTGAGTTTGACACGACCAGCTTTGATAGTGATGTTACCCCCGGATTTTCTCCATAATTGTCTGCCGTTATCAAAGCGCCATTGTTCAGTTCCAGCCGGCCAGTGACTTGTATATCAATCCCGAAGTTGTCTGTTTCCTTGTTAGACTCTGCCACGTTGGTCTTAACATCAGCAAATAACCATCCATTTGAAACGAATTGACCGGCGGCCTGGATAAATATTCTGCCACCACCTTGACCACTCACATCCACATTGCCAACGGTCTCAGGATTACCATCCCCATCCAGATCAATTTGTCGGAGTGGATCATAAAGTTTTAAAAGTGAGGATTGAGATATTTGCAAACTACCGTTAATAGTAATATTAACTTGTCCATGAGGCGCAAAAAACGTGCTGTCGGTCATTTGCAGTTCACCGCGGTTCTTTGTGACGTTAATTTGTCCATTAGGTGCGTAAAACGTGCTGTTTCTAATTTCCAAGGTGTCACCAGCAACAATTTCAATGGTCGCCCCTGGGCTATCAAGAAAACCAAAGGCCGAAGGAGATGCAGTGAAGAATGAATTATTTAGTTCGTCAGGGGAGGGTGTAGCCAAAAAACCTTCTGTATCGGTGTCTCCTAGCTTTATGCCTTTAGCGGTACTGACATAAAAGGAGCCTTGAATATCCAATTTGGCATGTTCTCCAAATATAAAACCATTGGGGTTCAGTAAGTACAAATTGGCGTTGGGAATCTCCGAACGTAAGGTGCCATCAATGAACGAACGTTGATCGCCCGTGACTCTGGTGAGAATATTTTCTATCTCAGCAGGTCCCGTGAAAGTGGCACTCTCAGTGGCTTTGAGATTGAAAACTTCAAAGCTATGGAACAGGTTGCTACCCTGTTGTAAACCCAAGTCAGGAGTGATTTGGAAGTCAGGACCTGAGAGATTGGTTTTTGCGCCCAGGGTACCATCGGTGGCTATCTGGGCGGATAACTGGGGTGTGGCTAGTAATAGGGTAATTAGCCCTATCCAATGAGACTGATGAAACTTCATAGTTTTATCCTCTGTGGTTGTTAGGTGACTAAAGATTAAATATTGTTGCCGTTAAGGTAGGGTGCGTCCCACGCACCATGTTTGAAACCGCAACGTGCCTAAGTGGTACTGCCATTAAGTTAAGGAATTTCCCTCCACACTGCGGTAGATAAAGTCGCTTGCCAATCGCAGGGATAACACTCCTCGAAGGGGTGTTATCCCTTAAACCTCGGGCTTAACTTAATGGCAGTTAGGCTTTAGCCGCACTGCCATTAAGTTAAGCTAAGGTTACGGCGTTGGAGTCCAAATCTTCAGATTTGGCAACGCCGTCTTACCTTGACCAATCTCGTCCAAATCTGAAGGTTTGGACTCCAACGCGCCTTAACTTAATGGCATTGAGGCTTTAGCCGGTGGGTGTCAACACTAATCCCTATAATGCCGCCACTCCTAAGCCGGTGACTTGTTGAATCAACGCGGGAGTTGGTGTAGATTGGAGTAAGCGAAGCGAAGTCCAACCTACATTTACTACAATTACTTATAGTTTTCCAGAGGCATGATTGGTTTTGGTTGATTTTCCCAAGCGGCGGAATTGCTGACTACTCGATCTGGATATTGTTGTTCAATTTCATAAGCCAGTGCCGACAGTTTAGTAAAGTCACCTTGACATTCCTCTTCTATCGCTACACGGATAGCGTGAATTTCTTCTACAATAGGGTCTTTCCACATAACTATACCTCCATTAATTCTTGTGGCGTACAAATGATAGGAGTCAACATATTTTGTTGTTGATTAATCTCCTGTACAATCTTTCTGACTCTAGCGCTAACAATATGTTTGCAGTTCCAACTGAGTAAATAGTCCATTTGGTGCCAAACGGCCATTGCTAGATGAAAAGCATCCATTCTCGTTCTTTCTGGGATACCTGTCGCAGCAAAGTAAGTATGGGCCAATTGTTCAATTTGTTCATTATGGTGTAACACCGATAACTGTGACACGATTTGCAAGCGTCTGGTGGCAGCCTCCGGATGGCCTTGGGAGATTTCTCGAATCACAAATGGCGAAATAAAACCGGTTACCTGGGGTTGAATCGTTTGCCACCAGTCCAGCGTAAGTTGTTGATGGGCGGCGGTCAGCGGGTCATTGCTAGGTTTGGTCGTCAGGTAACCAATGATGCTGGTCTCAATGTAAACAGTGGGTTTCATGGTTAATTTTTCAAGAACTTTTAGTTGGTGTTTTTCATAGGTATGGTTTCTCTTTTCTTGAGGAATAATTATCTCAGGAGTCCAAAGCGAAGCTTTGCCAGGTAACGGACAAAGCTACGCTTTGTACTCCTGGGTTTTAAGCATCACCGTGGGTGTGGTGGGCAACGATAAATCTGTTGCCCACCCTACCTGGCTGACCAGTTTTCGATAACTCACATAATGACCTATCAATTCATCTAACGTCCATTCTTCCAAAGGTTGACGCAACGATTTGTAGGTTATCAAATTATGTTTGGCTAAATTGTCCAAACCATCTGGTAAATCGATGACCACGGCCCCGTTGCTGTCTCCCTGTTCGATAATAATGATGTCGATGCGTTGTTGCTGAACCGATAAATCTTTTTCGACTTCTACCCGGTAAGGCGAAGTCGCTAATAAATCCTGTAATGCTAATCCGAATAAGCGATGCCAGGCAATCATCTGTTCCTTCCTCTTCCTTCTGCTGAATAAAAAATTTCTCGTTCCCACGCGGAGCATCGGAACGAGAGAAATCTGTTGCCTACCCTACCTAGCTGGAAAGATTTGACAACTTTTGGAAAGTTGTCAAATCTCACACCTATATGGGTTGAGTAAAGATTTGACAACTTTAAAAAAGTTGTCAAATCTCAACACTTGAAATTACTTTCGTGGTGGTTTCTTGCAGGCACTGCCACAAATAGGAGGGGGATTGATTGCTATTCCTTTTCCTTTTAGCAGTTGCCGGACGTTCCGTTCAGACCGCGCCCCTGCCACTTCTTCTATCGTCGGTGCGTCCCCATAATAAGTCAAAATAGGCACCCATTCCTCCTCTCCCAAATAGTTCAACAACTTCACTCGCACTTCCACATAATACCCCACTACCAAGGCCGGTGACAAGTACCCTTCCACTATCGCATCTTTGAGTATCTTGACGCTTTCTGTATATACCCCAGCCGGTTGCAGGCGGAAGAAACTCAGGCCGATGTTGAATTGGAGAGGCCAAGTGGCTTCTAGGTTGTCCAAGTCAACTTGTAAATCTACCGTCAATATCGCCGGTTGGGCGAGAAAAAAGGCTTCTCGGAGGCGTTGGTCGTTGTCGGGGTAACGAGGGTAGCGGTCTTGGACTTCTTCGCCAGTGTCTAAATAACCGTTGGTATAGAAGTCGCTGACGGTTTCGGCAGCATTCATTTCTATGTCATTGGCAAAGAGCGCCGTGCAGAGTTTATTGTCGGTCATTTTTACGGTCAATGTGGGGTCCTTGCCGCTGCAATCGTCTTCCCAACTTAAGAAACTAGAGCCTGGCAGGGGGGTGGCGGTTAATTTGACATATTTGCCGTTTTGATAATTCTCTAGGCAGTCGATGCCGCAGTCAATGCCTTGTTTTTCAGTGTCTTCTCTGTCGGTCGTGACCGTGCCTTTGCCACTGCCCGCGTCGGTGTTGATGATGAGTTGACGCATGGCGGGTGGAGGAGGTTCTTTTAAGTTGAAATTGGCGTAGCAAGATTTGGCTTGGTCCATAGTGAGGGTGAGTCGTGGGTCAATGCCACTACATGCGCCGCCCCAGCCGGTAAATTCCGAACCTTTGCTGGCGCTGGTCCACAATTTGACTTGGGTGTTGGCAGGATAGGTGCCACGAGTCTCTTGGCATTTGGTATCACAATGGAAGGGGTCGTTTTTGTTAGAGGTGGTGACGGTCCCTTTGCCAATACCGGTTTTGCTGACTTGGAGTTCATAGTAACCGTCTTTGATGTCAAAGTTAGCGACGCAAGTTTTGGCTTGGTCTAAGGTGACCGTGAGGGTTTCCGTAGTGCCATTACATTCTCCTGACCAGCCGGTGAATACCGTGCCTTCAGTGGGGGTGGCGGTGACGGTCACGTTGCTGTCAGGGGAGTAGGTTTGGTCGGTTTGTAAGCATTCCAGACCGCAATTGAGTTCATCCTGGTCAGTGGGTGAGGTGGCGGAGACCAGACCGATGCCACTGCCGGTTTTGGCGACCGTTAAAGTGGGGTAGGTGCAAGGAGGATAAGCGTTGAGTGCTGGCTGGGTGTAGGTAAGGTTAATATCCCGGCAGAGTTGGTCATTGCCACTGAGGTCAAGGGTGTCGGCGACGGTTAACGCAGGGATGGCACCGGCCAGGTGGTTGTCTTTGAGCAGGAGTTGTTTCAGTTGCGTGAGTTTGCGCAAGTCTGGAATAGGGCCTGCCAGTTGGTTGTTGTTGAGGTTGAGAATTTCTAGTCGTGTGAGCAAACTCAGGTCTGGGAGGGCATCACTGAATTGATTGTCACTGAGGTTGAGTTGGCGCAATTGGGTGAGGGTTTGCACGACCGTGAGGGGTCCGGAGAGTTGATTGCGGTCGCCGGTGAAGATTTCTAAAGTCGTGGGTAAGCCTGACAAGGTGCCTTTGAGGAGGTTGTCTTCGACGGCGAGTTGTTTGAGAAAAGTCAGGGCCGCAAGGGTGGGTAAGGTGCCTTGGAGGTTGTTATTGGCTAGTCGCAAAGCCGTGACTTGGCCGATGGTGCATTCTACTCCATACCATTGACAAGGCGTGGTGGTGGTATTCCAGCCGTCTTGATGGGTCCAGGTGGTGCCAGCGGTGTTGTCGTAGATGGCCAGGAGGGTTTGGCATTGCGCTTTTGGAATTTCGGTGACTTGGGCGCAAAAAGGATATTCCGGCAGGGGGACGCTGGAGGAAATGGTTTCGGAGGAATTGACGGCACCCAGGTCCGGGCCAGTGTTGGGGAGAGTGACTCCGGTATCGACTGGGGTCGTCGGACAATTTTCAACAGTGTTGGTTGGGACGGTGGCAAAATTAGCGACACACGTTTTAGCCACGTCCAGGGTCAGTGTGATACTGGTATCGGTGCCCGCGCAATCACCGGACCAACCGGTGAAAGTGGAACCGGCAGAGGAGATAGCAAAGAGGGTGACCGCGGTGTTGGCTGAAAAGTCATTTTGGCAGGTGGTGCCGCAGTTGATTTTAGTATCAGCAGTTTTGACTTCGCCCGTGCCAATACCACTCTTGCTGATAGTGACAGTCAACTGATTTTCAACCGGAGTCTGAACGGGAGTTGAACCACACAGTGAAAAACTGTTGACTTCGGTGCGGGTGCCATAGTTGGCTTTGGGGTCTCGACACAGTTGGGGGTTGCTAGATAAAACAAGCGTGGTCAACTTGGTTAAGGTGTTCAAACTGGGAATAGGACCACTCAATTGATTAGCAGCGAGATAAAGCATCTGCAAGTTGGTGAGCATATTCCATTCAGGAATGCTACCGGTGAGTTGATTGTTGTTCAACGCCAGGTTCGGCAAACTGGTGAGTTTACTCCAGTCAGGAATGGTCCCGGTGAGTTGGTTATTACTCAGATACAGATTCCGCAAATTGGTGAGTTTACTCCAGTCAGGAATAGTGCCCGTGAGTTGATTACGACTCAAGTAAAGATTCCGCAAATCGGTGAGCATACTCCAGTCAGGAATCGTCCCGGTAAGTTGATTGTCATTCAGATAGAGATTCTGCAAATTGGTTAGCTTACTCCAATCAGGAAGCGTACCAGTGAGTTGATTCCCAGCCAAGCCTAGATACAGCAAATTGGTCAGTTTACTCAAGTCAGGAAGGGTCCCGGTGAGTTGATTATTGTTGAAAATAATATAACGTAAATTGGTTAGCTGACTCCAGTTCGGCAGGGTACCGGTGAGTTGGTTATTATTCAGGTAAAAACGTTGTAAACTGGTTAGCTTACTCACGTCGGGAATGGTGCCAGTGAGTTGGTTGTTGTTTAAAATCAGTACCTGCAAACTGGTAAGCATACTCCAGTTAGGAATCGTCCCGGTGAGTTGATTATCACTCAGATGAAGATTCCACAATTTGGTTAGCTTACTCCAGTCAAGAATGCTGCCCGTGAATTGATTATATTGCAAATGGAGAACCTGCAAATAGATGAGCATACTCAAATTAGGAAGAGTACCGGTGAGTTGATTCCAAGATAAGTCCAGAATCTGCAAGCCTGTCAACGCGCTTAACGTTGGTAGCGAACCTTTGAGGTTGTTACTGGCTAGGCTAATGTTAGTGACATTGCCACCGTTGCAAGTTATCCCTTTCCAACTACAAGGCGTGTTAGTTACTTTCCAATTCGTCTTATCGGTCCAATTCGCCCCGTCCGTGCTGTTATACAAGGCGAGTAAGGTGTCACATTGCGCTGGCGGAATTTCCGTGACCGCCGCGCAATTGGTAGCAGCCTGCACGGTCGGTAGGCTACTGAGTGTCAAAAGCAGTCCTATCAGGAGGATAGGGGGTAAGGTGTGTATGTGTTTCATGGTGTGTGTGCCTCTTGGTTGTTAAGGTCATTTGGGATTGTGGTTTAAGTTGGTTTTAGTTAGTACAGCGGATTGATGGGATAAACGGATAAGGCCCCGATTAATCCGTTTCTTCCTGGTTTAGTACAACAGATTTTGTGGGATAGGCGGATTGCTTGATGCCTTATCCGTGTATCCCATCAATCCGCTGTACTCGTCAATTTAATTGCTGACTGGAATAGCGTGAGCGGCAGTCGGCGAATTTTCCTCAACATCAGAACCGAACGGGCGGTCTTTGGCAAAAGACACCACAGTGCGGCCATTTTGTGATTGTCGTTGGCGAAAGTCATTTAAGATCGCATGTAAGTCGTAGTTAAACTTAGCGGCATGGGCTTGGCGAACTTGATGAATCTCTTCAACAATGGGGTCAATCCACATAAAGTTGTCCTCCTAGAAGTTGGAGTGGGGTACAAATGAGAGGGGTCCGATAACCATATTGGTCATTAATACCTTGAACCGCCAAAAATATCTGAACATTAGCCAGATGGCGACAATTCCAAGTCAGCAGATAGTTCATGTCATGAACTGTGGCAATTGCTACATGAGAAGCATCTTCTTGGGCTTTTGCAGGTAACGCACCTAACGTAATCAGTCTTTTCGCAATTGGTTCTACTTGGTCATTAATTTCTAACAAAGGAATCGCCTGCAAGGCTTGAAGTCTCCTGGCCGCGGCTAGTGGGTCTCCTGATTTAGCTTCATCAAAGACCACTTGTGAACTATACAACTCAAAAAAACCACGCTGGTTTTCCCACCAGTCTTGGGTTACTTTTTGATGGGCCGCTACAATTAAATCACCACTAGGTCGGGCTGTCAAGTAGCTGACTATGCTGGTTTCAATATAAACTTTGGGTTTCATTTGAGGTATATTCCTTCAATTAGTCATGCCATCTAAAGCCTCCAGTCCACCGAGGTCTTCATTCTTTAACTTAATCACATGGGTGGGGCATGGGGGTACAAATGAGAACGAATATTACTATACTTTATCACATTGCGCTGGCGGAATTTCCGTGACCGCCGCGCCATTGGTAGCAGCCTGCACGGTCGGTAGGCTACTGAGTGTCAAAAGCAGTCCTATCAGGAGGATAGGGGGTAAGGTGTGTATGTGTTTCATGGTGTGTGTACCTCTTGGTTGTTAAGGTCATTTGGGTTGTGGTTTAAGTTGGTTTAAGTTATAGTACAACGAATTTAGAAATAAACGAATTGGTGAGGGGTTAATTCGTTTATTTCTAAATTCGTTGTACTCGTCAAATAAAATCTAGTACAGCGGATTGATGGGATAAACGGATAAAGCATAAGTCAATCTGTGTATCCATCAAAACAATCTAGTACAAGGGATTGTCTGGATATACGAATGGAGTTACGCCTTATCCGTGTATCCCCAAAATCCGCTGTACTCATGTTGCCCCTTAGCGATTGGCAATGGCGTGCCTGGGCATGAGGCCAGTCAATTTTACTATAATATAGTCGTTGAGCGTTTGTCAAATATTTTTTAGTGGTCTGAATCAGAATTTGCAGAATTTTAGAATTTTCAGTCAGGTAGGGTGGATAACAGGTTTATCGTTGCCCACCATATAGTAAAATTCATATAAAATGGTACGTACCCTCTGGAGTGCAATAAGAATTATTGCGCCTGGCGGCGCGTAGCGGCGCAATAATTCTTATTGCACTCCAGAGGGAATAGTACAGGTTAAAAGGGATTTTACTATACCATGTCGAGCAATGGATTGGTGGGCAAATCAACACTGGCCCACCCTACAAAGGCTATAACGGAATAAATTCCGTACTCCAAAAGCTATTCGGGCTATGGTCGGCCCGTATAAAGGGTATGGTAATCTCACAAGCCGTGGTCCGTGCTTAAAACGCCCTCCAAGTGAAACCTGGGGCATTTTGTAACGTCATTAATCCTTCATTGGCACCCAACACGAATAAACCTTGACGACTGGCATATTCAATTAAACTGGCTGCCACCGCCGGGGCCGAAACACTCCCCAAAATAGTATAATGTTGATACTCTGGAAAATACTCGCGGATGATTCCTAATTTGTCCAAAAAAGCTGTCACTTTCTCCGGAGTTAATTGATTTTTGGTTTCATTGAACAACACATAATTTCCACAATCGGCTATCGCATCAATTTCTAACATCTTCCCTGGTTGAGACGGATGACGACGACGAATGCGAACCGTTAGCATGGCGTTTTGGGTATCGGTACACTCCACCACGTCTCTCAACACCTCGGGCAAACTGGGGGCCACTAAATCTTCGACCAAATCACCCAAACGGTGAGACAGATAGCCCATATCTTGCCGGAGTTTGGCAAAGCCCGCATCGTTGCGTTTTTGAGACTCGGCCATCTGTTGCTGAAATTTCGCAAACTCGGCATCGTTGCGTTTTTGAGACTCGGCCATCTGTTGCTGAGATTTGGCAAACTCGGCATCACTATGTTGACGTGAGGCCGCCATCTGTTGCTGAGATTTGGCAAACTCGGCATCACTATGTTGACGTGAGGCCGCCATCTGTTGCTGAAATTTGGCAAACTCGGCATCACTATGTTGACGTGAGGCCGCCATTTCTTGCCGAAATTCAACCATTTCTTGTTGCGATTTGGCAAACCCGTCTTGATTCGACTTAATGAAATCAGCTAACACATCTTCTAGTCGCGTCAGACGCTCATGGTCTTGTTCAATGGATTGGTCGAGTTTGATTTCTAAACGCTTGACTCGTTGTCCCAGCACTTTATCAGTCATAATGAATTACCTCTATCTAAAAGCCGGTTAAAATTTAGTTTGGTCGTGGGGATAAATCTAGTTATAGTACAACGAATTTAGAAATAAACGAATTAATCACCCTTCACCAATTCGTTTATTTCTAAATTCGTTGTACTCGTCAAATAAAATCTAGTACAGCGGATTGATAGGATACACGGATAAGGCGTAAATTAATCCGTTTATTCCTTAAATCCGTTGTCCTTAATGATACTAACATGGTTAGACTTGTCAATAGCTGGGCATAAGGAATTTTCGCATTTTAGTTGCTACTCTAATGAGTAGGGAGTTAACCGAAACCGGGCATTATCGTAGTAATGGGCTGATTGCCAGGTTTGCGATAAATCAAAAAATCACGGTCCAAAGTTAATATCACACTCTGGGGGTACAATTCGGTCATTCTAACCAGACAAGCGTCGGCAAAAGACATCGGAATATTGCTATATTTCACCATAAGTTTATGAATGGCGGTTCTCTCTTCTTTAAATTGAAAAGCCATCGCCAACGACCCGTTATTCAGCCACTCAAATATCGCATTCACTTTGTGTAGATGGTGACCTGAAAGAAAACCGGTTTCTGAGATAACTACTTCACAAGTTAACAAAGGCGAATGAAGCGTTTTTAGTTGCGCAACGACCCAATGATAATGATTATCCCGTGAATTGAGTGCGGCGACTAAAGGCCCTGTATCAATGATAACGGGCGGTCTCATTGTCCATAACCTGCTAAATAAACTGGATTGGTGGACAAGTCGGCGGGGCCTTCGGCGCAACCAATCCATTTCTGCATGAGGTCAAAACATGACGGTGATTCGTTCGTAAGTACTGAAGCAGAAATTCGGCGGTATTTTCCCTCACCCCCCGGCCCCTCTCCCAGAGGGAGAGGGGCGAAAGAAAATACGAGAAAATTTATACTTCAGTACTTATCACTCCATTCCGCCACCCAGGTTTGCCTTTGCAGTTCTCGCAACACGGCTATCATTTCGTCTAAATTGGTGGACTCCGGCAACTGTTCGAGGGTACTCAAGGCGGTTTGTTTCAGGTGAGTATTCATGGTCATCTCCTAATAGCCATCGGGAGGTTTTTCTATGAGAATCTTGAATGGTTTAAACATAGTTCAAACTCTGTTAGGGTGATAGATGATTCTGAATCGCTGATTGTCGCAGTTAAACCTGACAGGTCTTCGAGACCTGTCAGGTTTGGTAGCTTATACCAACTTACCACCTATTCATCTGCGAAATCGGTGTCATCTGTGGTAATCTGCGATTCAAAGGGGTTTTTAATAAAGTCAAGTTTAAAACTATTTTAAGTCGAGTACAACGGATTGAGGAAATCAACGGATAATACCCGACTCAATCCGTTGATTTCCCCAATCCGTGGTCCTTAATGATACTAGCATGGTTAGACTTGTCAACTAGCTGGGCGTAAAGAATTTTCGTGCATGGCGCATAGGGCATGAGGCCGGCCAATTATATTTAATATAGTCGTTGAGAGTTGGTCAAGTATTTTTTGTTAGTCAAGGTTTGGTTGTCTGAATCAGAAGTTGCAGAATTGGAGAATTTTCAGAATGATATTAGATAGACTTATTCTGTAAATTCTAAAATTCTGTAACTTCTGATTCAAACTATTCGGGTTATCATCTGCCCGTATCGTGTTAGGCGCCTAAAGTGTTTCAAAGCACAGAAATAACCTCTCAAACTTTCAAAATGGCTACCAAACTTCGCATTAGTTCATCTAAATCAGCAGGGACCCGAAACAAATTCAAATCTTGGGTAATGTGTTTCGTGACACGTTCTAAAATGCCAAAGCGCCAAATCTCCCCAGTGGAAACCGCACCGTAAAGGTGACTCGCGGGACTGTCAGTCCATTGGTCCAACGCAATCAATTCTACGGCCAGTTGCACAAAACCGCGTTCCAAATCACTATTCTTCGCTTCAATCACCAAGAGATTATTCTGTGCTTGTAAATAATAATCTAAAGTTCCTTTTAACTGGTCATTGAGGGTTAACGGAAATTCGACCTTAATTCGTGCTTGAGTGTGGTCTATCAATTCCATGAGAAGGGGCGCTATCAAAAATTCACGTTTAGCGGCCTCATTGGTTAAACTGATGTAGGGGAGATTTTTCTCCAACCGCGCCTTTAATAACGGTAACGATGCTAATTCACCGGGATAGCGCGGTAACTGATACTGTTGTTTATCATACGAGTAAGCAAAATAAGCGAGGATGTCTTCTAAATAGTCCACCCATTTAAAGTAATCAGAAAAGCTGTAAGAGGTATTTGCCGACAGAATGGCTGGTTTCATTGTCGTATTACTCTGAGTTATCCAATAAAACCAGTTTCGGTTCGATGACTTCAAGAACGAAAAACGGCGCTTTAGGAATTTCCGTGACCGCCGCGCAATTGGTAGCAGCCTGCACGGTCGGTAGGCTACGGAGTGTCAAAAGTAGTCCTATTAGGAAGATAGGGGGTAAGGTGTGTGGGGGTTTCATTGCGGTGTTCCTCTTTAGGTTTGGTCATTTGGGTTGATTCAAGTTAGTGGTCTGAATCACCGATTACCACAGATGAGGGCGGTGGTGGTGTTAAACCTGACAGGTCTTCGAGACCTGTCAGGTTTGGTAGCTTATACCAATTTACCACCTATTCATCTGCGAAATTTGCGATTCAGAGTGGTTAATTTATGTCAATTAAGTTTTCTACTTTTGGTTTGGCATGGAGGTAAAATACGTCAATCTGATTTTAGAATGGTTATAGGAAATAAGTCAAGCATTTTTTCTGGAGAGTCAAAAATATAATTCTGATACAGTTAATTATAGAAAGTGCGGGAAACTCTGGTGGAGACGCTTCGCTTAAGCCACCCTACTTATTTAAAACGCCCGCCAGGTGAAGCCCGGGGTATTTTGTAACGTCATCAATCCTTCACTGGCACCCAACACGAATAAACCTTGACGACTGGCATATTCAATTAAACTGGTTGCCACCGCCGGGGCCGCGACACTCCCCAAAATAGTATAATGTTGATACTCTGGAAAATACTCGCGGATGATTCCTAATTTGTCCAAAAAAGCTGTCACTTTCTCCGGAGTTAATTGATTTTTGGTTTCATTGAACAACACATAATTTCCACAATCGGCTATCGCATCAATTTCTAACATCTTCCCTGGTTGAGACGGATGACGACGACGAATGCGAACCGTTAGCATGGCGTTTTGGGTATCGGTACACTCCACCACGTCTCTCAACACCTCGGGCAAACTGGGGGCCACTAAATCTTCGACCAAATCACCCAAACGGTGAGACAGATAGCCCATATCTTGCCGGAGTTTGGCAAAGCCGGTATCGTTGCGTTTTTGAGAGTCGGCCATTTCTTGTCGCAATTTGGCAAACTCGGCCTCACTATGTTGACGTGAATCTGCCAGTTGTTGCTGAAATTTGGCAAACCCAGCGTCATTGCGTTGTTGCGATTCTTCCATTTGTTGTCGCAAGTGGGCAAATCCGTCCTGATTCGACTTAATGAAATTGGCCAACACATCTTCTAATCGCGTCAAACGTTCATGGTCTTGTTCAATGGATTGGTCAAGTTTAATTTCTAAACGCTTGACTCGTGCTTCTAACACTTTATCGGTCATAATGAATTACCTCTTAAATTGGTTAAGTTTTAGTTTTAGTCGTAGTGGTTAAATGTATATAGTACCACGGATTTAGGAGGTATACGGAAAGGCGTAAATCAATCCGTTTATTCCTTAAATCCGTGGTACTTAATGATACTAGCATGGTTAGACTTGTCAACTAGCTGGGCGTAAGGAATTTTCGTATTTTAGTTGCTGACTGGAAGAGTGTCTGTAGCAACAGGTGAATTTTCCTCAAAATCAGAACCGAGTGGGCGGTTTTTGGCAAAAGACACCACGGGGTTGCCACTTTGTGATTGTCGTTGGCGAAAGTCATTTAATATCGCATGTAAGTCATAGTTAAACTTAGCGGCATGGGCCTGGCGAACTTGATGAATTTCTTCAACAATGGGGTCAATCCACATAAAGTTGTTCTCCTAGAAGTTGGAGTGGGGTACAAATGATAGGGGTCCGATAACCAGATTGGTCATTAATACGTTGAACCGCTAAAAATATCTGAACATTGGCCAGATGGCGACAATTCCAAGTTAGTAGATAATTCATTTCATGAACCGTCGCAATTGCCAGATGAGAAGCGTCTTCTTGGGCTTTGGCAGGTAACGCCCCTAACGTAATCAATCGTTTCGCCAGCGGTTCGACTTGGTCATTAATGTCTAACAAAGGAATCTCCTGCAAAGCTTGCAGTCTTCTGACCGTAGCTAGTGGGTTTCCTGATTTGGCCTCATCAGAGACCAGTTGTGAACTATACAACTCAAAAAAGCCACGCTGGTTTTCCCACCAATCTTGAGTTATTTTCTGATGGGCCGCTACAATTAAATCACCACTGGGTCGGGCGGTTAAGTAGCTAACAATGCTGGTTTCGATATAGACGGTGGGTTTCATTTAAGAGGTATTCCCTTGTTTGTTTAAAACGCCCGCCAGGTGAAGCCCGGGGTATTTTGTAACGTCATCAATCCTTCACTGGCACTCAAGACTAACAAACCTTGACGACTGGCATATTCAATTAAACTCGTTTCCGCCGCCAGGGCCGCGACACTGCCCAAGATAGTATGATGCGGATATTCGGGAAAATAGTCGCGAACCACCTCTAATTTGTCCAAAAAGGCTTTCACCTTCTCTGGGGTTAATTGACTTTTCGTTTCATTGAACAAGACATAATTCCCACAATCGGCGATAGCATCAATTTCTAACATCTTCCCTGGTTGAGTCGGATGACGGCGGCGAATGCGAACATTGACGACCGCTTCTTGGTCCTCTGGACAGGCCACCACCGTTTTCAAAATGCCGGGCAAACTAGGGGCGACTAAATCTTCGACCATGCTACCGAGACGGTGAGACAAATAGCCCATGTCTTGCCGGAGTTTGGCAAAGCCGGCATCGTTGCGTTTTTGGGAAACCTCCATGCGTTTTTGAGAGTCGGCCATCTGTTGCTGAAATTTGGCAAACTCGGCATCACTGTGTTGACGTGAATCTGCCAGTTGTTGCTGAAATTTGGCAAACTCGGCATCACTGTGTTGACGTGAGGCCGCCATTTCTTGCCGAAATTCAACCATCTCTTGTTGCGATTTGGCAAATCCGTTTTGAGTTGATATAATGAAGTCGGCCAACACATCTTCTAATCGAGTTAGACGTTCATGGTCTTGTTCAATGGTTTGGTCGAGTTTGATTTCTAAACGCTTGACTCGTGCTTCTACTTTATCGGTCATAATGAATTACCTCTTAATTGGTTAAGTTTTAGTCGGTCGTGGGGGGTAAGTGTAGTTATATAGGAGTTACCCAGCAATTGGTGTAACTATTGGAGTTTACAGAAGCCCGCTCTCCAGTGTACGAATGACTCCCTCCCTGAGTTCGGGGAGGGTTGGGGGGTGGGGTCAATGCCGACTGTGGCGTAACGCCGGATTTCAATTAATTTTCTCGTTCCCAGGCGATTTGCCTGGGTGCTACAATAGGAGTTCAAGGTCAAATTTTAAACCATGGTTCCTTCAAAGTTGCGCTGGGTACTCCTGGTTATGAGTCGTCAATTTACGATAGCGTTTATCCATGACTGACAGCATTCCTCCTAGCACCATCAAGAGTCCTCCTAGCCAAATCCAACGAATAAACGGTTTATAATAAATTCGCATACTCCAAGCTCCATTCTCTAGCGGTTCCCCTAACGCCACGTAAATATCACGAGTAATTCCCCAGTCAATGGCGGCTTCAGTCATCGGCATGGTTTGAACTTGATAAATGCGTTTTTGTGGATGTAAGACGGTCACTTCTTGCCCTTGTTTCAATATTCTTACTACCGCTTGTTCGGCTTGATAATTGGGGCCGGGCATTGATTTGGTGCCTTCAAAGATAAAACTATAACCGGCCAGTTCAATTGCTTTCTGCGGTGCCGCCCGGACATCCTTTTCTACACTATAGGTATTGGATAAACTCACGCCGACCAAAAATACCGCTATGCCCAAATGTGCGATGGTCATTCCGTAAAAACTACGAGAGGGGGTGGTGAGACGGGACCATAAACTCAGTGTTTGCTGACCACGCTTGGCCGGTAAGCGATCGATGAAATTTTGTAAGTGTGATAGCACAATCCAGGCGGCCGCTATCATTGCGGGCATGATTTTCCAACTGGCCAGACCTTTGAGCATTAACGGAATGGCGCAACCGAGCACTACACTAATTATCAAGGTTGAACGCACATTGCTCACGATATTTCTTAAACTATCTTTCTTCCATGAGGTCAATGGTCCAATGCCCAGTAATAACATCAGCGGCACCATAATCCAAAAAAACATGAAAGAGAAGTAGGGTGGTCCCACTGAAATTTTACCTTGACCCAGCGCGTCTAGGAATAATGGATAAAGGGTGCCCAATAACACACTGCCTGCCGCGACCACTAATAAAATATTGTTGATTAGTAGCAAGGTTTCCTTAGACATTAGCTCAAAATGTCCTCCTTTGCCTACTTTGGGTGCCCGCCAGGCATAGAGAAATAATGAAATACCGATGACGATGACTAAAAATGCTAGTATGAAAATACCGCGTTTAGGGTCGGTTGCAAACGCATGAACGGAGGTTAATACGCCAGAGCGAACTAAAAAGGTGCCCAATAGGCTTAAGGAGAATGCAATGATCGCCAGTAGCACGGTCCAATTTTTAAACGCGCTACGTTTTTCGGTTACGGCCAGCGAGTGCAGTAACGCGGTACCGACTAACCAGGGCATAAAGGAGGCATTTTCTACGGGGTCCCAAAACCACCAGCCGCCCCAGCCTAATTCGTAGTAGGCCCACCAACTGCCAAAGGTAATGCCTAAAGTTAAAAAAATCCAGGCGACTAAAGTCCAAGGACGTGACCAGCGGGTCCAGGCACTGTCTAAGGTGCCTCCTAATAAGGCGGCAATGGCAAAACTAAAGGCGACGGAAAAGCCAACGTAGCCCATATATAGCATGGGTGGATGAATGATTAATCCAGGGTCTTGTAGGAGTGGGTTTAAATCTCGGCCATCCAGTGGCGGCAAAGATAAACGGTCAAAGGGATTGGAAGTCGTGAGCATGAAGAGCAAAAAGCCCATGCTGACAAAGCCCATGACCGCAATGACTCGTGCTACCATCGTTGGGGGTAGACTACGGCTGAAGATGGCGACCGCGACGGTCCAAACACCGAGCATGAAGCTCCATAATAAGAGAGAGCCTTCATGTCCTCCCCAGACGCTAACCATTCGATAAATCAGCGGTAACGCGCTGTTAGAATTGCTTTCGACATAAGTGACGGAAAAATCGTTATTGATAAAGGCGTAAGTTAGGCAAAGATAAGCTATACTTAAAAATACTAATTGCCCAGTGGCTGCTGGCCGCGCCACGGCCATCCAATTGGGGATGCCGCGAGCGGCACCGATTAGGGGAAAAATAGTTTGCACTAAAGCAATACCGAAAGCTAAGATTAAAGCGAAATGTCCAAGTTCAGGAATCATGGTTAAAATAGTTAAATTTGTTAGGTTAGGTTTCGCTTAACTTAACCAATTGCGCCGGCTAAAACCAATCACCGGAGCGCAAATTGATAGTTGGCGAATTAAAGTTTAAGGTTTGGCAGGAGAGGTTTCCGTCGTAGCCGATTTTTTCAGAGAAGCCGCTACTTCAGGTGGCATGTAGTTCTCATCATGTTTAGCTAAGACTTCGTCGGCCCGAAAGGTGCCATCGGCTTGCATTTTACCGATGGCCACAATCCCTTGACCTTCGCGGAATAAATCGGGCAAAATTCCTTCGTATTGAATGTGAGTGGTGTTGGTTAAATCAGTCACGTCAAATTTGACTTGTAAAGTATCTTTGGCGCGTTGCAGACTGCCTTGAGTAACCAGCCCGCCCACTCGAATTACGCGGTCGGTGGGGGCTTCGCCGGCTAGAATTTGGGTCGGCGTGAAATAATACCACATATTTTCGCGGAAGGCACTAATTGCTAACGCTACCGTGGCGCTAATACCAATGACTATTAATAAGACCAGTCCTAGTCGTTTTTTATGGGTTTTCGTCAGTGTGATCATGTTGTTGTCTCCTTAGTTTTAGTTTACGCGCTAGATTACGTAACAGGGTACGTTTTCGGTTAAGAGGAATGATTAAATTAGCTAACAGGATAATTAAGGCTAACCCGTAGCTGGTCCAGACATAAAAGGCATAACCGCCCATTTGAAAAAATTCGTACATAAGTGTTTTAGCAAACTGATAAATTGGTTAACCCAGGTTGCGAGCGCCTGGAGGGTGGATAAGTACTGAAGCAGAAATTCGGCGGTATTTTCCCTCACCCCCGGCCCCTCTCCCAAAGGGAGAGGGGCGAAAGAAAATAGGAGAAAATTTCTGCTTCGGTACTTATGCGTAGCGAAAGCCACCCTCCGGACTGCACTACCCAATTGGTTATAGCAGTCTTTCGTTGGTGGCTCCTTTTTTATAGTATTCTCAGTTTTAACAAAAAATTAGATTGGCAGAATCCCTGCCACGGGGTCATTGCTATTAAAGTAGGGTGCACCTCCTACGCACCTTATGATTTGATGGTAAGTACTGAAGCAGAAATTCGGCGGTATTTTCCCTCATCCCCGGCCCCTCTCCCAGAGGGAGAGGGGCGAAAGAAAATACGGAAAAATTTATGCTTCAGTACTTATGGCACCGGCCTCTGGACGCTCGTTTATATCCAAATCGCCTGAAGAACAACATTTTTGATTCTCTTCGCCCACTTCTCACCGATATCCTCAATTCCTTGAAGTTCGACCGCGGTGGCTTCAGCCAACTGGCTAATGGTCTCGAAACCTGCTTGTTCTAAAATAGTGATTTGGTTTTTGGTCAATCCATAAGGATAGATTTTAGATTTTTCTAAAAAACTGATGGGTTTAGACCAAATACTCAATTCTCGATCCTTCTTGGGTAAAGCCGGTAGGTTAACCGAAGCTAACTTACTGTCGCCGGAGTATAATTCCTGAGCTTGATAAGTTTTTTCAAGACTAGACCATTCTTGATAAATCTCTTCGGTTAAACCTTGATTGGGAAGGCGTTCCAGGAGGACGGGTAAATTGAGTGCGAACTTGGTGCCTCGTCCACCGAATTTCATGGCTGAATTATTTCGTCTGGCAATAAATCCGACATATTCCAACAGTTCAAACAATTTTAAATAATGTCGTACCACTTCACGATGGACTTTAACAAACCCCAAGATTTGATTATTCGCTTCAGCAAATAGAACGTTACCAACTAACTCACGACAAACCTCAACGAGAGGTTCATATTTTCCTAATTTGGGTGCCATTTCAGCTAACCGTGAATGATAATAATCCGTCGCAAATTCTTTGAACAGGTTATCGAGGTTACGTAGCGACAGATTGGCGACATCCTCCTGTAAAGACAGCAGATGGCATATTTTTATGAAGGCCCGGACATTTCCAAGTACCGCCAGACCTAGAAAACGAGGGAAATTTGGCAAGGTTACGGTTGCCAAATTCGGGTAACGGTTCTCGATGAACTTATTGAAAAAACTATCAAAATCTGGCGAATGTTCATCCCGGTTAATATTTAGCACATCAGCGTCATTATTAATATCAAATCCCTTGCCAAACTCGGTTACGCCGGGATAAATGGTCGCTTTACAAGAAATATAATTATTCGAGAACGTTTTAAATAATTCAAAAAACTCCTTTGAATTAGCTTCTCTACCAATATGCACAGCATCGTCAAACAGTAACACCAGCCGTCTATTTTCTCTTCTCGCCAGAGTCACTAAAGTCTCTTGCAATTCCTCCGTGAACACTGAAATTGGGAAATCTGGAAATTTGTGCTTGACGGTTTGGCTAATCATTTCGCATAAACATTGCTTATATTTAGCCGGTTTGCTTCGGAACCAGTGAAGATTTTTTAAGTTAAGATAAAATCCTAAGATACTGGATGTATTTCTACACTTATACTCCGCACGAATCAGCAACGCGCTTTTACCACTGCCTCTTTCTCCTTGTAAGAGGATAGGGTCATTGGCCATCAATTTAAGAGTTGTTAAATTATCGTGACCAGAAAAATAATGATAGTTCAAGAAACTCTCTTCACTATAGTCTTCCGCGGCCAGAATTAAACCACTATCGTCGTTTAGTTCGGTACTTACTTGCATGTTAATCTTGCCAGTTTGTCCATTAGTTAACATTCCAGTTTTCGGTAGTGATGCAATATGGGTGATGGTACAGTCAGGACTGCCAGTCCTAAGACACCACCCACATTGCATCACTACCCAGTTTTCAATAGCTGAGTTTACTCAAAGGCGAAAGATAAATCAACCTTTGAGATAATAACCAGCATAGGGTGCGTCCTACGCACCACTTTGGCACGATGGGATTTTCCAAATGGTGCGGGGGACGCACCCTACTGGGGAGCACAGTTTTACCGAGGATTATCCACTAATTCCAATACCCAATGGGTATTCCGTTCTCGTTCTAAGATTTCACAGCGGGCTTGCATCAATAGGGTTAAGCCATAATATAATTTAAACGCGATTGCCATTAACAGCAATGGAATGAGCATTGACAGATGAATTGATGGTGCCCCCAATTTAGTGACAGTCGCGCCTTGATGCAAGGTATTCCACCAAGTCACTGAATAATGAATAATAGGAATATTGACCACGCCTACCAATGCTAAAACCGCACTGGCACGGGAGGCTGTGCGTTTGTCATCAATGGCGGAATTGAGTGCGATGACTCCTAAATATAAAAATAGGAGAATCAATTCTGAGGTTAACCGCGCGTCCCAGACCCACCAAGTCCCCCACATGGGTTTGCCCCACAAGGCACCGGTGACTAAGGCTAAAACGGTGAAGGAGGCCCCCAGTGGGGCCGAGCTGGCCGCAATCACTTCGGCTAATTTCATGCGCCAAATTAAACTGATGCCGCCGGCGAGGGCCATGACCATATAGACCAACATCGACATCCACGCTGCCGGGACGTGAATAAACATAATGCGATAACTGTCTCCTTGTTGATAATCAGGAGGAGCAACGATTAAGCCATAATATAATCCCGCTAACATAAATAGGAGGCAAGACCAACCGAGCCATGGAATCAGGGTCTCGGCGAGAGTATAAAAATATTTGGGAGAAGATAGTTTTTGTAAAAAAGCCCACATGATTATTAATCTCCAGTGAGTTTGCTGAGAAATCTCGCCGGTGGTTATGACCAGACGAGATTTAGTAGTGGTTTAACTTAAGCTAATTCGCAATGCCGCCGCCGTCGCTAACGGTGACAAAGTTAACGAAAGAGAGAGCAACGCACCTAAAAAATATAATTGTCCGGTGACGGGTAAACCGTCGGCGGCTACATTGACAGCATTGGCCGCAAAAATCAAGACGGGGATATATAATGGTAATACCAATAATGATAACAACACGCCTCCACGTCGTAAGCCTACTGTCAGTGCTACTCCAATGGCTCCAATTAAACTTAAAATCGGGGTACCCAATGCCAACGTGATGAGCAAAGTTAACATGGCGGATTGGGGTAAAAACAGTAAGACTCCTAACAAGGGTGCTAACAATAGCAACGGTAAACCGGTGAGTAACCAATGTGCTAACACTTTGGCTAACACTAACAGGGGTAACGAATGTGAAGTTAACGCCAATTGCTCCAACGTGCCGTCCTCAAAATCGGAACGAAATAAACTATCTAGGGATAGCATGGCCGCTAATAAAGCCGCTACCCAAATAATTCCAGGCGCAATGATGGTTAAAATTTTGGCTTCTGGTGAAATGCCAAGAGGAAATAGACTTATCACTATCACAAAGAATAACAAAGGGTTAGCCAATTCGGCACGATGACGATAAGCTAAGGTTAAGTCACGTTTTAATAAGGTGTAAAAAGCAAATAGGTCACTAAACATTTTTTCACTATGGTATTTCTAAAACCTATATTATAATCTTATAGATTTCATTTCTTCAACTATTTTATTATTCAACTTGATTCATTGGATTTCTACGGTGATCATGGTCATTTATGAATCCAATAGGGTAAGATTAGAGTAAACTCAAAATAGGGTAGTTCTTACTAGCCAATGGAGCTATTAAAAATCAATGAGTTATCAAGATTCAAGGTTTCCTAAGCCTCGAAGGCTTAGGAAACCTAGCACTTGTAAGGTTTAGGAAACCTAGCACCTTTTTTTAATACCTCCATTAGTTAGTAGAGACTATCACATTTCGGCAGTCCCTACCAGCCAATGGAGGTACTAACCGCTAGGGTCGATTCCTAAACCTGGCAGGTGCTAAGTTTCCTAAACCTGGCAGGTGCTAAGTTTCCTAAACCTTTGAGGTTTAGGAAACTTTGAATCTTGGTAACTCATTGAATTTTAGGTAGTCCCTACCAACTAATGGAGGCATTTAAATCTAGGAGATGAAGGGTCTAAATTTCACCGGGTCTAAATTTCATAACCCATTGAAATTTAATAATTCTTACGTACACTTAAGTTTCCTAAGCCTGGAAGGCTTAGGAAACTTGACCTCTGATAACCCATTGAATTTTAATGCCTCCATTAGCTTGGAGGGACTACCGAATTTTAAGACCTCCATTAATTTGGAGGGACTATCACATTTCATAACTATCTAAAACCTTAACCACAACGGTATTGGCACCGGCCCTGTCTCTACTGTACTGACCTTTGGAGTCATTCCATGAAAATTATCATTATCGCATTATTATTAGTTATCCCGGTCTTATCAGGTGCTGACTCGACTGATTTGGAACCGCGGGTATTAAAATTAGAACAACAAGTCGATCAATTGCAACAACAATTAGACCGGCTCCAGCATCAAGTTAATTCTCCAACGGCACCGTCGTCAACTCCGGTGGTCCCCACACCTCCTACCGCCAGTGGAGCTGTGGTAATGGCTCCTCAGCAGTTGACCCTGGTGACCTGGTCTTTTCGCTATGTCCCCATTAAATTTGACACCTATTATGCCCTTGATGTAGAATTGCATAACGGCTTTACGAAAAAGATTACGGAAGTAGAAGCACGGATCGATTTTAGAGATTTATTAGGAGAATTGCTTTACAGTATTACGGTTACGTCTAACTTAGACCTACCGGCCGGGCAAACCATGACTGACCAAGGTAATCGTCGCAATAAACGGTTACTAGGACGTGGCCATCAACTGGTAGGACTGGAAATGAAAGACCTTAAAGCCGAATTAATAGTCAGCAAACTGGTGTTTGATGACGGCACCGTATTGAGTTTTTAAATTGAGTGGTTAACTTTGGTAAGTCACGGTGAATCATGGATATTATTGTTTTTTCTGCTAATAAGAGCGCACAACGAGTAGAACATCTCACCAAGGAGATGGATTTTCAACTCATTTGGTTCGATTTCAGTCGACAAAATACTACTTGGTTTCAGCAAGTCAAGAAATTGCTAGACCTGGAAGTGGACGAAAAACATATTTTGGATAGTCTCAATGAAACGCATCCTTCCTTTTTCGATGGGATGCTAAATTATGACATGGTGATATTTCGCAGTCTCTGTCATAATACCAGTATCGATAAATTAGAAACCCAACCGGTAGCTTTTTTTCTCTTTGAACGTTGTTTAATAACCATTCATTCAGACAATAATTACGCCATTCCACTGGTTAAACGGCGCATTTTGAACAACTATAAAACTCGTCAGTTACCACTACACGCTGCGGGATTGATGCACCAAATTTTAGATGTGATAGTCATTCAATTTTTGGCCCTGCGCGAGCCGTTTTCGGAGCAACTCGATACTTGGCGGAATGAATTTTTGCTAGACGATGATTTTAGTGATTGGCAATCGTTTATTAATCACAAACGGCAATCGGTTAAACTGGAAACGTTATGTGAGCAACAACTGGATGCCTTAATTGCTTGGCGGGAAGAGGCGCGAGAGACGCTAGATGAACATTTAGTGGTACGTTACAATGATTTAATTGAACATATTCATCGCGTACTGCACCACGTTAAAACATTGCAAAATGAAATCGAATTTTTGATTCAATTGCAATTTTCGGCGCAGGCACAACGTACCAATAAAGTCATTTTGCCGCTAACGTTAGCCTCTATCATCTTTTTGCCACTGAATTTAATTGCGAGCATTTTTGGTATGAACTTTATTGATTTACCTCTGATAGAACATCCACTCGGCTACTTATATGTATTAGTAGGGATGGTCACACTGGCTGTTACCTTGCTAATAACGTTTAAATGGAAACGGTGGCTGTAATTTTGGTTTCACCAGAGATTTGACCACTTTCAAAAAGTTGTCAAATCTTGTTTCAACTTCAATTCCAACAATCACTTATGAACCACACTAACTCCCCCACCACTTGGATTAGACCAGAAATTCTACAACTGACGGCTTATCAGGTCCCAGACCCTGGCAACGCGATTAAACTAGATGCGATGGAAAACCCTTATCACTGGGACCCGCCGGTGATTGAGCAATGGTTACAAGTGATGAAAACGGCGACCATTAATCGCTATCCTGATCCTAGTGCTCGTGCAGTAAAACAACAATTACGGACTGTAATGCAGGTGCCAGAAACTATGGGGATGATTTTGGGTAATGGCTCCGATGAATTAATACAAATGTTGGCACTCACTTTCAATGGTAACAGACGATTATTATTGGCCCCCGAGCCTAGTTTTGCCATGTATCGTTTAATCGCTCAAATGGTGGGTATGCAATATGTAGGCGTACCATTGACGACCGAGGATTTCCAATTAGACATCTTTGCTCTATTAGAAGCGATTGACACGCATCAACCGGCCTTAATTTTTCTCGCTTACCCAAATAATCCTACAGGCAATGCTTTTGGCACCGCTGATATTGAAACTATTCTCGAAATCGCGCCTGGCATAGTGGTCATTGATGAGGCTTATGCGCCTTTTTCGGACCACTCTTTTATGTCACGGCTGGAGGATTATCCGAATTTATTATTACTGCGGACCGTTTCCAAATTAGGTTTGGCAGGATTACGTTTGGGCTTATTGATCGGTGCGGAAACTTGGTTAGCACATATTGAAAAAACTCGTTTACCTTATAATATCAACATGTTGACTCAACTGAGTGCGGTATTTGCGCTACAACATTATGACATGTTGATTCGGCAAACCCAACAAATTAAAACCGACCGTGAACAATTACTACAACATCTGCAACAACTTCCTAACGTCAAGGTATGGCCTAGTCAAGCCAATTTTATTCTATTTCGGGTCAAAGACGCGAAGCGAACTTTTGAAGGTTTAAAACAACGCGGTATTTTAATTAAAAATTTGCATGGCAGTCATCCCTTACTGAATAATTGCTTACGAGTCACCGTCGGAACTCCAGTGGAAAATCAGGCGTTTTTAGAAACTTTGGTTCAAGTTATTGGGATGTGAACTATCAGGACCTGAGTTAACTTCCCGGTAGTTCCTACCAGCTAATGGCGGTATTAACGACCGGGTGCTAAGTTTCTTAAACCTGGCAGGTGCTAAGTTTCCTAAACCTTTGAGGTTTAGGAAACTTTGAACCTGGGTAACTTATTCTGCTCGTCTGCTCGTTCCCACGCGCCAGCGTCTCCTTCCCGCAACGCTGGCGCGTTGCCCACGGCATTCCCACGCTGGCGCGTGGGAACGAGATATAATCCACGGCATTCCCACGCTGGCGCGTCACTGCCATTAAGTTAAGCCGCATTGGAGTCCAAACCTTCAGATTTGGACCAGATTAGTTAAGGTGAGACGGCGTTGCCAAAGCTGAAGCTTTGGACTCCAACGCCGTAACCTTAGCTTAA
>DZAL01000003.1 GCA_022729575.1 Thiomargarita sp. | reverse complement strand
TGATACTTGGTGGTGCCTCCTCCTCCTGCGAGACCACCGGCACCATTAATCAAGTTTGCAATTATGGCGGTCGACCCGTGACTGAGTTAGATATTCAAACTCAGGGGATGGTCTCCAATGGAGTTTTATCCAAAAATCTAGTTAATATTGGTTGGGTTTCCAACTTCCACATTACCGCCACCGGTAAATTGACTGGTGGAGTGGTGACTGGCTATATCAAGAATGAGGGCCTTATGCTCGACTTTGACTTTAAAGGCATATCCATTATTGGTGGCTTCTTGGGCGGGAGCATTCACAATACTAGCAAAGTCGGTGGTTATTTCCAAGAGGTGACCTTGTTGGCCGGGACCAAGATTATTGGCGGCACTTTGAAAGGGACGATTAAAGGAGATAAGAAGTCTCCCGCCGTGTTGGAGAAGGTGCGAATCAAGAAGGGTAGTAAATTGTCTGGAGTGAAACTAGGGAAGGACGTGAAATTGGAAAAAGGAGAGTATCCAGATTTGACAACTTTTCGAAAGTTGTCAAATCTAACACCAAACCGCAGATTTGACAATTTTTCGAAAGTTGTCAAATCTAACACCAAACCGCAGATTTGACAACTTTTCGAAAGTTGTCAAATCTAACACCAAACCACAGATTTGACAACTTTTCGAAAGTTGTCAAATCTAACACCAAACCACAGATTTGACAACTTTTCGAAAGTTATCAAATCTAACACCAAACCGCAGATTTGACAACTTTTCGAAAGTTGTCAAATCTTCTTGAACTACAGTAGTTGCCCACCACTATCGACCGTGATGATAACAAGTGGGCAAACCAAAGGACGTTTGCCCACCCTACACTGACTCAACCACCCCCAACCCCTCCTTAGTAAGGAGAGGAGAAAGAGGAGTAGTTACTCCCCGTCTTACCAAGGAGGGGCTGGGGGTGGTTGTGCATAAGGTAAATTATTGAGTTAGACCGCTCATCTCGATGTTGTTCAAATAAGATTTTACTGACTGTTGCAACTCCTCTAGTTTCCGCTTTCTTTCCTGGTAACGTTTCAACCACACATCTACTGCGAATAAAAATAACAGCGGTAACATGATATTAAGGACCACATGCTCACCCACTAATAAACTTTTAGCTTTGCGGGCGGTTTCCTGGCCGGTCATTTCTAATTTGACTAAATTCTCCAATACCTGTTTATAATCAACTAATTCGTTTAAATGATAATGACAGAATGCTAACCCAAGAAAAGTAACCGCAAGTCTTTCGTCGTGTTCCACCTTACTAGCACCTTTGAAGTATTGCCAGGCCCGTCGTAACCATAATTTTGGCGTAGTCGTGTTAGCTATCCGATTAAGTGTCCATAAACCATTTTCCAACTCAACTGAGTCCATGAGGTCAAGGTTAAGACCCAGTGATTTAATTAAATGGATATATTCAGAAATACACTGTGATAAAGGTGCCTCCTTACGAAAGAGTAAACTTACCTCCATAGCTCCAGTTCCTCCGAGTTTACTGACTAAGTACAGCAACCAAATTAAATTAGTATCTCCTTGGCGAAAAATTAGAAGTTCAAATGCTACTTTGAGTTAACTTAAAAAGTTAAAGTTAATTTCGTGAGCACCAAAAATTTTTGTTTACAACTGCACTGGTTTCTAATATTATACCATTTACGGTAACAAATTTCATTACTTCTTATAACTTGTTATTAATCTTAGGTAATTTTATGACCACAGAAATCACTTTACTTACGGCGGTCCTCGCCGGTCTTACCGGCTCCCTACATTGTATCGGTATGTGTGGTGGCATTGTTGGAATGTTGACCATGAATTTATCACCCACCGTGCGTCAATCGTATCTTCGTTTAACACCCTATTTGTTCACTTATAATCTTGGACGTTTAAGCAGTTATGTCCTGGCTGGTATTTTAATGGGCTGGTTAGGCGCACAATTTTCTCAATTATTACCGATGGATAATCCGCGAGTAGTCGCTATCTGGGTGTCTGGACTATTCATGATTGCGTTGGGATTATATATTGGTGCTTGGTGGCAAGCACTGAGTATATTAGAAAAATCTGGTAGCTATTTGTGGCAACGAATCGAACCAATTGGCCGCCGATTTTTACCCGTGAAAACACCCTGGCAAGCCTTAGGATTCGGATTCATCTGGGGCTGGTTACCCTGTGGCTTGGTTTATAGTATGCTGTCTTTTTCACTACTTTCGGCCAATGCCGTACAAGGAGGACTACTCATGTTGGCATTTGGCGTAGGAACTTTACCTATGCTACTGCTGATGGGTACAACTGCGCAATGGTTCACTCGGTTTGCGCAACAAATTATGGTGCGTCGAATGGCCGGGGCGCTGATAATTGTCTTCGGACTGTTTATTTTGTTTGGTCCATCGCCGCATCGTCATGCCGTTAACTCTCCACCAGCGGTCTCTTCCGAAGCGGCTCATTCTCATCATTCTCACGAGATTGAAAGCGTCAAGCCGGTTGAATTGAAAAAATGAGACCACATTTAATACCCACCCTCGTTGGTAACGATAATCTTTATTTAAGAGCACCTAATGACTACGAAAATTCATGACCAATTTGCCAAAGAATGTCTAGCGTGTTTACTAGAAACCAAAGGTCAAGTTAGCATCAGTTACGAAATTCCCAAACAGGCGTTTCAAGTCGATGTAATGTTTACGCCGGCCTCACCCCCCAATGAGTTTCACACCTTGGGCCTGTTAGGCCAAATGGCCAATACCACGGTATTATTAGAACCGTTTTGGAATCCACCGAATAACCGAAATCTACGAACTTGTTTGCTTAAGTTATTCCTAGTACATAACGAATTATACAATAAAGCCCGTAGCGATAAAATTTCAGTGGTAGAAGACACGTTGCCACGCTTATGGATTCTAGCCACCTCTCTTTCCACCGATTTACTAGAAGGATTTAACTTTGCAGTTAAACCGCCAACGTGGCCGTCAGGCGTGTACTTTTTAGGCGACTCTCTCAAAACCGCGGTAGTCGTGATTAATCAACTACCACGAAACCACGAAACGCTCTGGTTACGACTATTGGGACGCGGGGCCATGTTAACGCAAGCGATTCAGGATTTGATGGCACTTCCTAGCGATCATTTGTACCGATCACAATTAGTCGAATTATTTTCGACTTTTCACCTTCACTTAGGTCTGAAAAAGAACCTAACTACCACTGAGCAGGAGTTAATTATGCAGTCATCACCGATTTATCTAAAATGGCGAGAAGAAACTCTCCAACAGGGATTACAACAGGGATTACAACAGGGAGTGCAACAAGGATTACAACAGGGACGATTAGAAGGTCAACGTTTAATGGCCACACAATTATTGGCCTCTCGTTTTGGTGTGCTCGATGAAGTTTTGTTACAAGTCGTGGAATGGTCGTTACAGTTACCCCTAGCGGAATCAATGCCACTACTGTTAACTGCTTCCAGAGCAGAATTAGTGAAACGAGTCTTATCTTAAGGCTTCAGGACTGACGCATTCAGGCCAGTTGGGTTTGGAAAAGAACCTAACTACCACTGAGCAGGAGTTAATTATGCAGTCATCACCGATTTATCTAAAATGGCGAGAAGAAACTCTCCAACAAGGAGTGCAACAAGGAGTGCAACAAGGAGTGCAACAAGGAGTGCAACAAGGAGTGCAACAAGGATTACAACAAGGATTACAACAGGGAGTGCAACAAGGACGGTTAGAAGGTCAACGCTCAATCATCACGCAATTGCTGACTTCTCGTTTTGGCGTGCTCGATGAAGTTTTATTACAAGTCGTGGAATGGTCGTTACAGTTACCCCTAGCGGAGTCAATGCCACTACTGTTAACTGCTTCCAGAGCAGAATTAGTGAAACGAGTCTTATCTTAAGGATCTACTTTCAAATTTAAAGTAGGATGGATTAAGCGAAGCGTATCTACCATCTTTAGATTAGAAACGAAGAACCGGTGGTGCCACATCTAAAGTCGGCTGGATAAGCGTAGTGTCAGCCACCGGTTTACCGTTCCAATGGTGCATGACACTTCGCTTATGCCAATAGTGTGACACCACGCTTCACGCTGATTGATCGAGCAATGAATATTAAAATTTAAAATTAATGAATAATGAATATTGTCAACGTTCGAGGTTAAATTGGAGCCTTGAACCAAAGGTAAATAAATAAAATGGTAACGACACCCACGATGTCCAAAACACATTTAGAATTTAGAATGGCCACAGCGGCGCGTGATGCGTTGCTATTTTTACGCGGAATCCCCGAAGTCGCACTGGGTGACCGGGTTATCGTCAGGGATCCCGCCGGGCACAAACGTAATGGACAAGTGATTTTAACCAGTCAAACTATCGTCATGGTACAAGTATTTGAAGGCACGCAAGGGCTGGATTTAGATAGCACCTGGGTACGTTTTTTAGAGGAGCCGTTCGAATTACCATTATCGCCTGATTTATTGGGTCGCATTTTTAATGGTATTGGTACACCACGCGACGGTCGTCCCCCATTGATTTCCAATTTGAAACGCAATGTCAATGGCTCGCCAGTTAACCCCACCGCCCGGGCCTATCCACGCGAATTTATTCAAACCGGCATTTCTACTATTGATGGTTTAAATTCCTTAGTACGAGGTCAAAAATTGCCCATTTTTTCCGGCTCCGGCTTGCCTCATAATCGGTTAGCGGCTCAAATTGTGCGACAAGCTAAATTGATTGGCGAAGAATCTCAATTTTCAATCGTGTTTGCGGCCATGGGAGTGTCGCATACCGATGCCCGATTTTTTCAAGAGCAATTTGAATCTAGCGGCGTGTTAAATAATGTAGTGATGTTTATTAATCACGCTGACGACCCGCCCATGGAACGTTTGGTGTTACCGCGCACGGCATTAACGGCGGCAGAATATTTAGCGTATGATTTAGACCGGCATGTCTTGGTCGTGCTCACCGATATGACCCATTATGCCGAAGCCTTACGCGAAATTGCGACCGCTAAAGGAGATGTCCCAGCCCGTAAAGGTTATCCCGGTTATCTCTATTCGGATTTAGCCGAAATTTATGAACGGGCCGGCCGAATTAAAAATCGACATGGTTCGATCACAATGGTGCCAGTAGTGAGTATGCCCAGTGATGACATCACTCATCCGATTCCAGATTTAACCGGTTATATTACCGAAGGACAAATCGTGCTGAGTCGAGAATTGCATAATCAAGGCATTTATCCACCGGTAAATGTGCCACCGTCATTATCACGTTTAATGAAAGATGGCATTGGCAAAGACCATACCCGGGCTGACCATAGTCGAGTGGCGAATCAGGTCTATGCGATTTATGCACATGCCTTAGAAGTGCGTAATCTGGCTTCTATCATCGGTGCTGAAGAGTTATCCGAGCGGGACCGTCGTTATTTAACCTTTGCCGAAATTTTTGAGAAAAAATTTGTGGGACAAGGTGAGCAGAGAAACCGGAGTATTAATGAAACTTTGGAATTAGGGTGGGAGTTGTTATCATTGTTGCCGGCAGATACTTTGACGCGAGTCACGGAGGAAGACCTGGCAAAGTATTATCGACCAGCAGAAGTAGCAGAAGTAGCAGAAGTAGCAGAAGTAGCAGAAGTAGCGTAAACCTTTGCCCAATTTCATTTTTTGCGCCTCTGATTGAGTTCAAACTCAAGGCGTGTTGTGTTAGGAGCACTAAATGAAATTTGGTGTGATTGATTGTCGATAAAATTATTGAGGCACCCAAAATAATATGAATCTCACTCGGTCTGAGCTATATCAATTACTCATTACCAACAACCAAACTCAAACTGAATATCCTCGTCAGGCTTGTATTCATGAATTATTTGAACAACAAGTTGCTCAAACTCCTGAAGCCGTAGCACTGATTTTTCAAGAGGAGAAGCTGACTTATCGTGAGTTAAATAGTCGTGCTAATCAACTAGCGCATCATTTGCAAGCTCTAGGAGTAGGAGTAGAGACGTTAGTGGGAATTAGTGTCGAACGTTCTTTCGACCTGGTCATTGGATTACTGGCCATTCTCAAGGTTGGTGGTGCTTATGTGCCGCTTGACCCTACTTACCCCCAGGCGCGGTTGGCCTGGATTTTAGAAGATACTCAAGTCTCGGTTTTATTAACGCAATCTCATTTAGTAAAAGTTTTTAGCGAGTTATCTGCAATGCAGTCACTCCAACTCATCGGTTTGGATCAAGCAGACCTCTTGGTAGCATTAAACACCCTGAGCGACGATAATCTGGTCAATTTAGGTACGGCGGAGAATCTCGCTTATGTCATGTATACTTCTGGTTCCACTGGGCAACCGAAAGGGGTTAGTGTAATTCATCGTGGCGTGGTGCGGTTGGTCAAAAATACCCATTATGCCAAGTTGACAGCAGACGAAGTATTGTTACAACTGGCACCACTCTCCTTTGATGCTTCTACTTTTGAAATTTGGGGCGCATTATTGAATGGTGCTAAATTAGTTATCATGCCGCCAGCACCTCCTTCATTGGCTGAATTAGGTGCCGCTTTACAACGTTACCAAATTACGACGCTGTGGTTAACCGCAGGATTATTTCATCAGATGGTTAATGAGCGGTTAACTGATTTACAAAATTTACGGCAACTGTTAGCCGGTGGAGAAGCATTAGCGGTACCTCAGGTCAATCAAGTGCTATCAATACTTAAAACCGGCAGCGTGCTGATCAATGGTTACGGACCCACCGAAAATACGACGTTTTCTTGTTGTTACTCCATGCTGGCGGGAAGTCAAGTGACTACGGAAACCGTGCCCATTGGTCGACCCATTTCCAATAGTCAAGCGTATGTGTTAGATGAGCAGTTACAACCAGTGCCGCGGGGCGCGGTGGGAGAATTATATGTGGGAGGAGATGGATTAGCTCGAGGTTATTTTAATCGTCCTGCGCTTACCGCCGAAAAATTTATTCAAGTGAGATTTGACAACTTTTCGAAAGTGGTCAAATCTTATAAAACCGGCGATTTAGTACGCTATCGTCCTGATGGCGTTTTAGAATTTCTGGGACGGCGAGACCATCAAATTAAATTACGAGGATTTCGCATTGAACCGGGTGAAATTGAAGCTACTTTGCAACAGTTTCCTGAAGTACAACTAGCCTTGGTCATGGTAAAAGAGTTGGCGCCGGGTGATAAACGTTTAATGGCCTATGTGGTAGTGACTCCAGCAGCCTTACACCAAGAAGATTTCACTCCTCAATTGCGCCAATTTTTGGTAGCCCGGTTGCCGAATTACCTGTTACCGGCCGCGATTATAAAAATGGCGACCTTTCCTACTACCGCCAATGGTAAAGTCGATCGCGAGGCGTTACCCTTGCCTACTTGGCGTGGTAGCGAAGCCACAGAGGATTTACCACGTAGTACCACTGAGATGCAATTGTCTAACTTATTTGCGCATCTATTAAAAATCTCCAGCGTGGGAATTTACGATAACTTTTTTGAGTTAGGGGGAGATTCTTTATTAGCGACTCAATTGTTGGCACGAATTTGCGAATTATTTCAAGTGGAGCTATCTATTGCCACCTTATTCCAAGCTCCAACGGTGATGGCTTTAGCGGAACTGATCCAGGCCCACAAAATCAAACTGAGTGAAGAGTTACCAGCGATTTCGCCGGTTCCCCGTTACGAAAATTTACCCCTGTCGTTTACACAACAACAACTCTGGTTGGGGGTACAATTAGCCCCCACCCTACCGATTTACAACGAGCCGCTCACGTTACATTTGGGGCCCATTAAGGTCAATATTTTAGAACAAAGTTTGACCGAAATAGTGCGTCGTCATGCGGCTTTACGCACGGTCTTTCACATGGTGGACGGTCAACCGGTACAATCGACACTGCCACCCCCGACATTGATACCGTTACCGGTCACTGATTTAAGTCCATTATCATCCTCACAACGCGAAGCCGAAGCCTTAAACTTAGCCACTCAGGCTGCGAAACGGTCATTTGATTTAACCAAAGATTTACTGCTGCGAGCCATGTTAATTCGGTTCACAGAAGAGGACTATCGGCTCTATCTGACCCTTCATCATATCGTGTTTGATGGCATCTCGTTTTATACCATTCTCCTCCAGGAATTAGAAACGCTCTATCGTGCGTTGGCTCAAGGACAATCTTCACCGTGGTTAGAGCCGACTTGGCAATATCCTGATTTTGCGGTTTGGCAACGACAGTGGTTATCACCAGAATTATTAGCACCACAGTTGACTTATTGGCAACAACAACTGGCTAATTTACCGGTGTTGAAATTGCCCACCGACCACTTTCGACCGGTGCAACCTACTTTTCAAGGTGCCATGCACGTTTTCTCATGGTCGAAAGACTTGACCGAGGCTTTGAAAACCTTGAGTCGTCACGCCGGGGTGACTTTGTACATGACCATATTAGCCGCGTTTACCGCCTTGTTGCATCGTTATACGGGTCAAACCGACATAGTGATCGGCACGGTGAAAGCCAATCGTTATCGACCGGAATGGGAATCGCTGTGCGGATTATTTTTGAATACGTTAGTGCTACGGACTGATTGTAGCGGGGACCCCTCTTTTCAGGAATTGCTTCAGCGAGTACGGGAGGTGACGGTAGCGGCTTATGCGCATCAAGAGTTACCCTTTGAATCGTTAGTCGAGGCACTCCGGCCAACCCGGGTCGCTGGTGCTAATCCGTTATTCCAAGTCACGTTTACCCTTGATCCACCGTTGTCCACTTCAGAATTAGACTGGACTTTGCAACATTTTGAAGTACATACTGGTACTGCCAAATTTGATTTGACTTTGGAATTAGACGAAAGAGCCACAGGTATAATGGGACGTTGGGAATACAGTACTGATTTATTTGAAGCGGCTACTATTGCTCGATTGACGAGTCATTTACAAAACCTGTTAGAGGGAATAGTGATTCAGCCGACGCAACGGTTATCGGAATTGCCGCTCTGGCTTAAAGCAGAAGCAACCTCATTGTCTTCTCGTTCTCTAGTCGCTACTCAAGCTCTGAGTCAAACCTGGGGGGAGCAGAAAAATTTGGTAGCCCCATCAGATGCTATAGAGCAACAACTGGCGGGTTTGTGGGAAAAATTATTGAATGTACATCCCATTGGTCGGCAGGATAATTTTTTTGAATTAGGTGGACATTCATTACTGGCCTTGACTTTGCTAGAACAGATTGAGAAAACTTTTGGTAAAAAATTGCGGTTGATTTCTTTATTTCAATCTCCTACTTTAGCCAAATTAGCTACGCTATTACGCGAACCTCAAGAGTTATCTCATTTATCGAAGTTGCGGCGAGCGTTAGAAGCGATTCAACCGCAAGGCGAGTCGCCGCCGTTTTTTTTCATTGGCTCGACCAAATATGCGCGGGCCTTAGCTCCCCATTTGGGGGCCGACCAACCCGTGTATGGTCTCAATATTTTTGGGATGCCATGTTACCATCAAGATTCCGTGCCGCTCACGATTCAACAAGTGGCCACTCACTATTTACAAGAGATTCAAGGCGTGCAACCGCACGGGCCATATTTTTTAGGTGGCTATTGTGGTGATGCCATGGTGGCTCTGGAGTTGGCCCAACAATTTCAGGTGCGAGGAGAAACTATCGCATTATTAGTGTTTATCGATGTAGTCTTAGAGAGTGGCCCCGATTATCTCCATCACTGGCATAATTTATTGGAATTTGGGCCACGTTATCTGCTTCATAAAATTCGTCAACGCGGATATTTTACTCAAACCCAATTGGCGTGGTGGTGGAGTAAATTGAAACAGCAGGTTTATCGTCGACCGATCGAAAAATTGTCTCAGCGGACTCAAGATACGTTGTTTATTCAAGCATTCTATCATGCGTTAGAAGAATATCAACCGCAACCGTATTCTGGAAAAATTACGCTGTTTTTATGCCAAGAATGGCGACGTTTGGGAATTGGGAGATTACAACAGTTAGCGGCAGGTGGAGTGGAATGTTATGAAGTGCTGGGGTACCATGATAATTTATTTATAGCACCACAAATTAATACGCTGGGCCAACAATTGCAAGAGTGTTTGAGGAAACCGATTTGACAACTTTCGCAAAGTTGTCAAATCTGCGGTAGTTCGAGATTTGACAACTTTCAAAAAGTTGTCAAATCTGGTTCTGATTTTAGATTTGACAACTTTCGAAAAGTTGTCAAATCTGGTTTTCGAAAAGTTGTCAAATCTAACGAAAAGTTATCACCACGGTCGATAGTGGTGGGCCACGATAAAACCATTGCCCACCCTACTTGACTCGTTGCATTTTCAAGGTACAAAGGTGGGGGGGCAACCCAAACCCTACTTGACGGTTGAGAATTTTATGATAAACTGCAATTTGAAATAGACACTATCCGTTATCCCTTACTAAGGAGGTCTTCACCATGAACACCGCAACCCTCATTTCCCTACCACTCGATGCCGCACTGTGCGAGACCGCCAGTCGCTTAGGCGGTCATGCCACCTCGGTCGAAGCGGTGCAACAAGCCTTGCGGATGTATGTGGAATATTTACAAAACCATCCCTCTCCGCCCAAGGAGAGGCAACCGCAATCTATCATTGACCGGTTTGGCAAAATTGACTATTATGACGATATTGATGGTGAACCACATAACTTTGTGACCCACACCCCGACACCTGTATCCAAGTCAGGAGACGGGAGTACTCCTTCACAATTTCAAACCTTTCAGGAAATTCTCAAGGAAGCCGGGAAGATTGATTATTACGAAGACTATGATTACAAACAACAACGACAGATGCGCTAAGGTGTTAATAGATACTTGTATTTGGTCTCTGGTGCTACGTCACCGTCAACTCGTGTTGGCAAATCCGTTGCTACAGGAGTTCGGTCGATTAGCCCAACAAGAGAGGGTAGTCATGTTGGGTGCCATTCGTCAAGAACTGTTATCAGGGATTCGTGAACCGCAACGGTTTGAATGGTTACGTCAACAACTTAGGACCTTCTCCGACTTTCCCGTGGATACCGAAGATTATGAACGGGCCGCGGAGTTTTTCAATATTTGTCGGGCGAAGGGCATCCAAGGGTCGACCACGGATTTTTTATTATGTGCGGTCGCACAACGTCATCAGTTTGCTATTTTCACGACGGATAAAGACTTTGGGTATTTTCGGCAACATCTGGAATTTCCATTATACACGCTGCCGCCGGTGGCCCACGATTCGGGCTAACCAAGTCAGTGTAGGGTGGGCTGTAGTTCGAGATTTGACAACTTTCGAAAAGTTGTCAAATCTGGTTCTGATTTTAGATTTGACAACTTTCAAAAAGTTGTCAAATCTGCGGTGGTTCGAGATTTGACAACTTTCGAAAAGTTGTCAAATCTGGTTCTGATTTTAGATTTGACAACTTTCGAAAAGTTGTCAAATCTGCGGTGGTGTGGTTCGAGATTTGACAACTTTCGAAAAGTTGTCAAATCTAACGAAAAGTTATCACCACGGTCGATGGTGGTGGGCAACGATAAAACCGTTGCCCACCCTACTCGTTCCCACGCGCCAGCGTGGGAATGCCGTGAGCAACGCGCCAACGTTGCGGGAAAGGGACGCTGGCGCGTGGGAACAACGAGAAGATAATTTTCTTTCGCCCCTCTCCCTCTGGGAGAGAGGGAAAATACCGCAAAATTTCGGCTTCAGTACTTAGAGGCGACTTTATTCCCTATTTTCCCCCCATAAACAATCGCATTTTACGAGGTTTGACAAATACTTTATCTCCTTTTTGTAACCGCAATTGTCGATAATACTCTTTAGTTAACTCCGCTTCTAGCACTTCGGTGCTATTTTGCGGTAATAATTCTAAATGTACCATCGGTCCTAACAAATGAATGCTATTTACGGTTACGGCAATGCTGGTCGATTCTGATTCACGAGAAATTTCTAATTCATGAGGACGCACATAAGCGACTACCGGTGCTTGATGAACTTCGGTATGAGAATCGAGAGTAATATCTAAGTCGCCAATTCGAACATTGCCGGTTTGCAAACGACCATGGAATAGATTGACATGACCAATAAATTGATAGACAAAGGGACTGGCGGGGTTTTCATAAATGTCATCTGGGGTCCCGACTTGCTCTACTTGTCCTTCATTCATGACTACTACTAGGTCGGCGACTTCCATCGCTTCTTCTTGGTCATGAGTGACAAAGAGGCTGGTAATGTGCATCGTTTCATGCAGACGACGGAGCCAGCGGCGTAACTCTTTTCGCACTTTGGTATCTAGGGCCCCGAATGGCTCATCCAGTAATAATACTTTTGGTTCCACCGCTAAGGCTCTCGCTAACGCTACTCGTTGTCGTTGTCCACCCGACAGTTGGCGTGGATAACGGTCGGCTAACTCTTGCATTTGAATCAGTTTCAATAATTCATTGACTTTACTTTTAATAATCTCTTTCGACGGTCGTTGTGACCGGGGTCGCACGCGCAATCCAAACGCTACATTCTCAAATACGGTCAGGTGGCGAAACAGGGCATAGTGTTGAAACACAAACCCCACCCGACGTTCTCGTACTTGTTGAAAAGTGGCATCTTCGCCATGAAATAAAATACTGCCACTGTTGGCCACTTCTAAGCCGGCCACAATACGTAATAAAGTCGTCTTGCCGCAACCAGAGGGGCCGAGGAGGGCGACTAATTGACCATCTGGAATGGTTAAACTAACTTCTTTGAGTGCGGTAAATTGGTGAAAGGTTTTGGTAATCTGTCGAATTTCAATACCCATGCTAAAAATTCCTTTAGGTTTGATCTTGCATTTGTTGGTGTACACGCCATTCTACCAAGGTTTTTAGAACTAAGGTAACTAACGCTAACACGGCTAACAGAGAAGCGACGGCAAAAGCAGCCACAAAATTGTATTCATTATAGAGAATTTCTACATGCAATGGCATGGTGTTGGTGAGGCCGCGAATGTGTCCAGAAACTACGGAAACTGCGCCAAATTCGCCCATAGCCCGGGCATTACATAAAATCACGCCATACAATAAGCCCCATTTCATATTAGGCAAGGTGATATACCAAAAGGTTTGCCAACCGTTGGCACCTAAGACTAAGGCGGCTTCTTCTTCTTCATTGCCTTGGGCTTGTAACAAGGGAATTAATTCGCGGGCCACAAAGGGAAAAGTGACGAAGATGGTGGCGAGTATAATGCCGGGGACGGCAAAAATGATTTTAATATCTTGCGCATTGAGCCAAGGTCCTATCACACCGTGTAAGCCAAAGAGGAGGACAAAGATGAAGCCGGCGATGACCGGCGAAACGGCAAATGGTAGGTCAATGAGGGTAATTAAAATGCTTTTGCCGGTAAAATCGAATTTGGCAATGGCCCAGGCGGCGGCAATTCCAAAAACGAGATTGAGGGGGACCGCAATGATAGCGGTCAGTAGCGTGAGTTTAATGGCGGCTAAGGCATCTGGTTCCACTAAAGCGGTCCAATAGGCGGTCAGTCCTTCTTGTAAGGCTTGAACAAAGATGGCAATTAACGGTAGCAGGAGAAAGAGTGTTAGGAAGATTAGGGTGAAGCTAATTAATAAGTAACGGACCCAGCGTGGTTCCGTGGTGGCTTGGGGTAGGTAAAGATTGAGTGCATTTGTCATATTCGATTAGTGATAGCGGCGGCTACTCCACCATTGTAAGAGGTTAATAATCAGGAGTAAAATAAAAGAGGCGATTAACATCACCACGGCTATGGCGGCGGCACCTTCATAGTCGTATTGTTCCAGTTTGGTAATGATGATGAGAGGTACAATTTCTGAGACCATGGGCATGTTGCCTGCGATAAAAACGATGGAGCCATATTCGCCTAAACCACGGGCAAAAGCCAGGGCAAAACCGGTTAAGAGGGCGGGCCATAAATTGGGTAAAATAATGAGATAAAAAGTTTGCCAACGAGTTGCGCCTAAACTGACGGCAGCTTCTTCTACTTCTACTTCTAAGTCTTGGAGGACTGGTTGGACGGTGCGTACTACAAAGGGTAGTCCAATAAAAGTGAGGGCGACGATAATGCCTAGCGGGGTGAATGCGACTTTGATTCCCCATGGTTCTAAATATCGGCCGATCCAGCCGTTGTTGGCATAAATGGCGGTTAAGGCGATCCCAGCGACGGCGGTGGGTAAGGCAAAGGGTAAATCAATCATGGCATCAATGAAGCGTTTGCCCAAAAAGGAGTAGCGCACGAGGACCCAAGCGACTAGGAGACCAAAGAAGGCATTAATCAAGGCCGCTAATAAAGCGGTACCGAAGGTAAGGCGATAGGAGGCGAGGACTCGCGGTGCTGAGACGGCGAGCCAAAATTGTTCCCAGGTGAGGGTTGTCGTTTTTAAGAAGACGGTCGAGAGGGGAATCAGTACTATTAAACAGAGATATAACAAAGTAAAGCCCAAGGCTAAATGGAAGCCTGGGATGACGCTATGTGTTTTGAGAAGCATGGTTAAATGGTTGAAATAATTTAGTAAATGGTTTAAGTAATAATATTGGGTAGTCCCGCCAAATTAATGGAAGTCTTAACCTTCAATGAGTGACCAAGGTTCAAAGTTTCCTAAGCCTGGAAGGCTTAGGAAACTTAGCATCTGCCAGGTTTAGAACTCTTAGCCACCGGCAGTTAATATCTCCATTGGCTAGTAGGGAGTATCAAGTAATAATTGAGTAGTGAGGGTAATTTAATTATTAAGTAGTCCTGAAAGGTGAGTGAGATAAAAAAGTTATTCTATTAAACTGCGTTCGACACCGTTGGTAGTCCATTCGCCACCATTCCCCAAAAAGCTAGGAAACTCGCACCGTGCCTAAGTGGTGCATGGGACACACGAAAAACTTCTCTGATAAATGTGACGAGCGAATTGGAATAGAAAATCGTTTGGCTGTGAAGCACCAAAATCCTGGTTGCCAAAAGTACAGTTCATTTCAAAAGTGACGGTATGTTTGACGGTCTTGGTAACAGGTGGTTTGGGGGTAATTTTGTGTAAACTGGCCGGTGAGAGTCCATGCCAAAACATTTGAAATAGACCCGTCAAATAACTGTAATTCCCCGGCAGAGACACGTTTTTACTTTGCATATTGTCAAGCATTTTGTTGAAAGGAATGGCATCTTCGACTTTGACCACCGCATTCAGTAAATGTTCCTTGACCATGACATAACTATCTACCAAATTATCTTTGATATGTTGCTGTAATTCGGTAGTAGCGGTAGCTTGGAAGAGTCGGAATAAAATTTTTTCATACGTTTCAGGTTGATTCCCCAAGTTGAACATCGCCCGCATGGCTGCTAGAAAGAGAAAAGCCACCTCTTCCTCTTGCAAGCCGTCTAAAATTTGGGAGTGACTCAGCCAGTTGCGGGTAGATTTCATAATCCAGCCGAGTGCTTGATAAAAGGTTGAATTGGGACCCTGATACTGACTAGGATTGGCCGAAGTTTCCCACTCATGTGCCAATGTTCTAGCGAATAACTTGAACAGCATAGGTTTATTAGCAGAAGATTCAGGCTCGCGGAGAGGGAGAAACGTTTTGAGAGTTTCCAGATAGTTGCGTAAATCATCTCGTAACTCCTCAGCAGTTTGACGACCTTTTTGAAAGTAATGATGAAAGTGAATAGCGTTGCTATTCTGACTGAGTTGGTCTAGCAGCAATTGACAACCTTCAATAATGCCGCGCCGCAACGTGACATAACGGTTATTTCGATGTTCCCGAATCCATTGCCGGATGATGTCACGGTCGCTTTCATGTTTAGAGGGCACAGGCTTAGGCAAGCTGATTTTAGCCTCTTGAAAAGCCGTCTTGATGCTTGCCAAATACTGTTCATGGTTAGAACAAAACAAAATATGTTCTTTGGGAAAACCCAAGTTCATCACCAATTCGACATACAGTTGATAGCCGGCCACTTTTTTAAATTCTGCCTCACTTGGGTATCTTTGCAGAATTTCCGAATAGTTCGTGTAAACGGGATGGTTGGTGTTAGGATAGCTTGCCAATGGTAAATCAATATCCAAGACAATGTAATCGGCTTTCAGCAATTTCTCAGGAGTGTAGAGAAATTGCAATGCGTCAAAAAAAGTGCGCTCTACAAACACACCACACTGTTGTTGCTGAAAAAAATGGGCAACTTCTTCCGCCATGGTTGGTGGCAAAGCATCCTGGTCAAGGACTTCACCAAAAACATTTTTAATCGTACTGGCAACCTCTGTACGACCAGAAGTCGTTTGAAAATCTTCAACCCAGAGAAAATAACTCATAATGTTTCCTCCATTAATAACTCAGTGGGAATAATAAAAGTAGTAATATACTGGTCTTGGCTGAGAGTGGTTGTAAACTCTCCATTCATATTGGTGGCAATCAAATTCAAAAAATCGTGCCCCTTTTTACTGCCCTTATCGTAACATTCTAAACGAGAAGTCGGATTTTGACAAGTCAACCTCCCGCCAGTTTGGTCGCATTGCCAGTGTAGCAATACCGGCTGGGGGCAAGAGACTTCGTAGTATTTAATGGCATTGGACAAAATTTCGGTGAAAATAATTGTGAGTACCGATTCTGTGATGCCATAGTTTTTGAAGCGAATCTGTTCAGGTTGGAAACCTTGTAAGTCTAGGTGGAAAAAATGTTCCTCAATCCACTTTAATAGGAGGTCCATCTTACCCTGGTCCGCTATCGCATGAAAACTCTTTTGCCATTCGTTCTGCAATCTTTTCTTGAGATCAAGCAGTTGGCCATCCAGATGATTTTTTTCCCAGTCTCTGCGTTCCAAAGTAAATAGATGGTGCTTTTTAGCGTAGGCAAAGTAATGCTGACTGATTCTACCAAAACTTTGAGGAGTCAGCAATGATGAAAAGCTAAACTCTAGCGATTGTTCCAATAGCGTCAATAAGGTCCCTTCCCCTTGCTTATCTTGTTGCATTTGCCGCCGAAGTTCAGCCGCATCCATAGAAACCACGCCAAAAGTTTGCCGGAGCCCGTGCATGATTTTGATGAATCTTAAAGCCCGTTGCGGGTCGTTTTGGGAAGTAATATTATACTCCAAACTATCCAAAGGACCACCAAATTCATGTGCCACCATGCTGAGGATGTCTTCTAGGGTACGGTTAGCGGCTTTCAATTTAATGGCTTGGATGGCTTCACGAGTCATCCATACCAAAGAGGCATCAGGGTTAAACGGAATGCTGAACCGGTTAGTTTCTTCAATAGAACTCTGGCTTGTCAAAATCTCTTCAAATAATTCTAAAGCGAGTTTGTCATTTTGTGGAACCCCTGTACCTTTGCGGTAAGCATTTGCCAGATTAAATTTAGCAAGCTCTGACCCTTGTTTCGCGGCTTCATTAAACCATTTGATTGCTTCTTCATAATTTTGTGGAGTATCTTTACCCTCGAGATAAGTTACTCCTAAATTATATTGTGCTTCAGCATCTCCCCTTTTTGCCCATTCATGCCATTGTGCTATCGTCCTCTGGTCCGGCATCGAATCGTCCTCGATTTTTAACAAGGGCACCTGATTGAAATTCTGAGAAGCAAGGATGGGTGTCTCTTGCACAGTAGATAACGCACGTTTTAACTCTTTTGCCAAGGGTTTAGTGGTTGATTTTGGTACTTTTACAGAGGTTGTTTTCATAATTTGAACAGTTTTAAAAAATATAGTTTAGGGTAATTCAAACTAAAGGTTGAATGTTTTGGTTATTATAAAAGTTTCGGTATCGGAGTGTCAAACCGGCTAAAGCCTCTGGTCCGGCATCGGAGGCTATTGTAGTTTTCCTTGAAGTTAATCAGATAGGTCTTTATCATCCTCGAGTTTCGAAAAAAGTCAAAGCGTTTTTTATCCCGCTATCCACTACCCACCATCCACTAAAACTCATATCCCACCGTGACCATCACACTACGTTCCCACCCCACCGTGCCTTTATTGGCCCAACTATTAGTACTCGACGTCGGGTAACGAATCTCAACGTCGAAGAGGTTATACCAATGCAAATTGACAAACGTGCCTTTGGTTAACCAATCGGCGTAACGAAGGTTGGCATTCACCACCAGATAATCTTCCACCGCATTTCCAATCCGCCGTCCTAAACTGCCATCAGGATTGGTCCGTGACGGGTCAAAATAACTCTCCATGCTGGACACATAATAGCCCGTGAGTCCGAGAGTCATTTTCGGCGGCCATTGATAGCCAACTTTGAACTGACCTAACCAATGTGGCGAATAAGAGACCTCTCGGTCTGGATTCTGCTGGTCCTTGGTCTGTTGATAGGTGGCACTTAACTCCAGTTGTAATTCTTTGGTGGGTTGTGCCTGTAAACTGAGTTCGACACCGTTGGTAGTCGCTTTCCCACCATTCCCTAAGAAACTCGTGTATTGGCCCGACGAAGATATAGTCATCACCCGTGTTAACAAGTTTTGCAGGCGGTTATGAAACAGGTTAGCACTTAACAGATAACTCGGAGATAAATAGGTGAGGTAGTCAAATTCCAGCGTTTCAATTTCTTCCGCTTCCAACTTGGGGAGGTCGGCAGTCAGTCGCGTCGAGGTGTTTTGACCAAAGGAAGGGGAGTTAATGGCTTTGCCATATAACCATTTGAAAATATGCTTCTCCGTGGGCGTGTAAATGGCGGCCAAGCGGGGAATCACGGCGAGGTCTTGGTCTTCGTAATGGGGGGTGAAACTTTGGTATTCAGCGGCATTTCTCCCCGCTTCGGCAAATGCGGCATAGCCTAACGTTTGTTCTAACCGTAGCCCAGCGACCCATTTCCAACGGGGGTTAGGAGAATAGTTCAGTTGGGAAAACCCAGCCCAGGTAGCTACGTTTTCACCCGCTTGAAGATGTTGAGTCGCTTTTTGCAGAGATGGCACTGGCAGTGAAGGTATGTTAATATAGGTCGAGACTTTGGGAATATAACGGTAGTACAGGCCACTAGATAGGTCAAACGTTGGCTGGGGTTTCCACCATAAATTCATCTCTCCTTCATAAGCAGTATCTTTCATGTTCTGCATTCCCCAAGTATTCGCTATTATGACACCGTCATAAGTCAGGTCAACACCCGTTTTAGCGTAGGTCAATTTACCGGTAAGGGTCATTTGCGGAGAGAATTTTTGTTGGTATCCTAACCGCAAGTGGGTGGAGTTTACACTTCTGACGGTGCCTCCCTGCATAGTGGGTTGTGCGATAAAACCTTCTCTATCGGATTCGCTGTGAGTCAGGTCGAGGGTAAAATCTTGATAGTTGCCAGAAAACTCCAGGTAAGTCTCCTGGTTTTCTAATCGTCCACCGGTGGTCATACCGGCCTCCAGTCCCAGAGGTTTAGATTCTAACTGCTGGTAAGGAATCTCCAACCCTGCGGTTTGGTAGGTAGAAGCGTTCAGTACGAATCGTCCCTTGGGATGAGTATAACTGGTGCGACCCACAAAACGACGGGATTCGCGACTCCCTGCCAAAGCTGACACGCGAGAGGAAAAATTTTGTGTTGGTGGTACCTCATTGGTGATGATATTGATGGCGCCAAAAAATGCGCCACTGCCATAGACCACCGATAATGGCCCGCGCACAATTTCAATGCGGTCAATGGCTTCGACGGGCACGGGCACTGCGGGGAAGAGATAAGAAGCGTCATAATCAAAGAGTTGGTTCACGCCATTTACCAAAATAATGATATTTCGATTCGAAGCGGAGGTACTCACATAGCCGCGGATTCCATGAGTGGGCCCGCCTGGGTTGAAGGAATCAATTTCATAGACGCCAGAGACATGCTGCAAAATTTCGGTTACCGAGGTATAACCATAGCGTTGAATATCTTGCCGCGTCAGTAATACCACACTAGCAGGGACTGCGCCAAGTTTTTCCGCCACCTTGCTGGCAGTTTCAATCTGAACTTCCATCAATTCTTCCATGGACATATTGAGTAAATCTTCCGTGCTTTCTGGTCCTGCGGTTTGTGCCATGCCAAGCAGGGGGTAAAACAGTAGAAAGGAGTAAATGAATCTGTTCATTTGAATGTTCTTTGAATTTAACTAAGAGGCGAAGGTTATAAGTTCTGAAGCATAAATTCGGCGGTATTTTCCCTCACCCCCGGCCCCTCTCCCAAAGGGCGAGGGGCGAAAGAAAATACGAGAAAATTGTTGCTTCAGTACTTAGCTGTTGGAGTCCAACGGAATAAATTCCGGACTCCAACATCAAGAGTTATATACTTGGTTTATGGTTAGATGACATTATTGACTGGATTTGATTTCTATATATGATTCATCTCGTAGTTGTCGCAACCAGGATTGTAATTCTTCTTCTACTTTGCGTTTTTGAATTTGTTTCGCGGCATTGGTACGTAAGGCTTGGTCAGTGTTATCATGTTGGCGATGGGCTAAGACGGTTAGCAAGTGCCAACCATAACGTGATTTAAAGGGGTCACTGATTTTAGATTCGGCTAATTTATTCATCACTTCTTCAAATTCTGGGGTTAAATCGCCAGGATTAACCCATTCTAATAAACCACCATTGGCCGCGCTGCCGGCATCTTCAGAGTTAGCTTTGGCTAATTCACCAAAATCCTCACCTTGTTCCAGCCGGGCTTGGAGTCGTTCTAGTCGACTTTGGGCTTCAAAATCAGAGACCAGTTCATTGGTTTTGATCAAAATATGTCGTACTTTAGTTTGAGTCACCACCGTTTTCCCCGTTTGACGTTGGTCGACTAATTTGATTAGATGAAAACCGCTGGCATTACGCAGTGGTTTACTGATTTCTCCGGTCTTCATTTGGGGGACCAGGTCTTGAAATAAGGAGGGTACTTCGTGGTCTTGGAGCCAGCCTAAATCGCCTCCTTCCAACGCTTTCGGTGAATTAGAGACTGCTACCGCGGTGGCTTTAAAATCAGCCCCTTCTTGTAGCTGTTTGAAGATAGCCTCGGCTTGTTGTTGTTTCTGCGCAATGATTTCTGGGGAAGCGGCTTCTGGCACTTCGATTAAAATATGCAGTAGGTGATAGTCGGTCTTGGATTTGCCGGCTTGAGCTTGATTGATTAAAAAATTGTCAATTTCTGGCGCGGTCACATTGATCCGATTAGTGACTTGTCGTTGTTGCAAGCGGCTAATCATCAGTTGATTCCGGACATTATCACGATAACGTTCATAAGTATAACCTTCGGTTTCGATAAACCGTCGAAATTCGGCTAAATCCATCTTATTTTGAGCCGCTACATTTCGAATGGCTTCGTTTAAAATATTATCTTCTACGGTCAGACCTAATCGTTGTGCTAGTTGTAATTGTATAGTGGTCGTGATAAGCTGGTCTAGCACTTGTTTTTCTAATTCGGGCCGTGGTGGCAATTCGATATTTTGGCGACGTAAATCTTCAACAATGAGGCGCGTTTCCTGTTGTAGGACACTATTGACAATCACTTCGTCATTGACAATGGCGACAATGTAATCGATGGTTTCAGTTTCTGCTAATGCTATAGAGTTAATACCGTAGTTTAGTAATAACAGTACGGTGATAAAATAAGTCGTTAATGATGATTTCATAAAATTTTGGGATGTCGTTTGAGAGTGTAGTATTGATTGAAAGTGGTACACTCTGTGTACTATGAATGTGTTAAACGATGAGGGTAACGGATATGGCCGTGCCAAATTCACCGAGTGAGTGTTTTAACTTACCTTACGCACGGTTAACTCAACCACCCCCAACCCCTCCTTGGTAAGGAGGGGAGTAAGCACTACCTGAATGGCGGAGGCTATTAACTCAACCCTGCCTCTCCTTGGTAAGGAGGGGAGTAAGCACTACCTGAATGGCGTAGGCTATTCCCCGCCTTACCAAGGAGGGGCTAGGGGTGGTGGTGCGTAAGGTGAGTTTTAAGTTTAACCCGGTTTGATTCATAATTCAATATTCAATCTTATTTTGCTATGATTTAAAACTTTAAAGATAACTTAAATTTTTCCAATTTTCGAAGAGTTGAATAATCTGATACTAGCTTTCCCAAGCCTCGAAGGCTTAGGAAAGCTAAAGTTTTTATAATTTTATGTTGGAGTCATAATTTATGTTAAGCCACAATTACGCTAACAACGAAGAATACCAATGTCATATTTTAAAGGGGGTTTCAAGAACTTTTGCTTTGACTATTCCACAATTACCCGCACCTTTGTGTAAAGTGGTCAGCAATGGATATTTATTATGTCGAATTGCCGATACGATTGAAGATGAGCCGGCCTTAACACCCGTTCAAAAAAGGCAATTTTCTCAGGAATTTATTCAAGTGGTAGCAGGTGTCGCTAATCCACAAATATTTAGTCAAGCTTTGTGTCCTTTATTGTCTGGATCCACCTTGGCGGCGGAAAAAGATTTGATTGCCAATACTCCTCGGGTAATCCAACTTACACATAGTTTTAACCCAACGCAACGAGCCGCTTTGCACCGTTGTATTCGCATTATGGCAGAAGGGATGGCGGAATTTCAGCAACAAAATAGTTTGCAGGGACTCCATGATTTGTCAGAAATGAATCGTTACTGCTATTATGTGGCTGGGGTGGTCGGCGAAATGTTGACCGAATTATTTTGTGATTATTCTCCTCAAATTGCTCTTCATCAAGTGCCCATGCAAACTTTAGCTTTGTCTTTCGGTCAGGGTTTACAGATGACTAATATTCTTAAAGATCTTTGGGAAGACCGGCAACGAGGAGCCTGTTGGCTCCCGCGAGAAGTCTTTGAGCAAGTAGGTTTCGATTTGACTAAATTATCACCAAATACCTACGATCCTGCTTTTGGCGAAGGGTTGGCGACATTAATTGCGGTGGCATGTACTCATTTGCAGAATGCGTTACACTATGTTTTATTAATTCCTCCTAATGAATTAGGTATCCGTCGTTTTTGCTTATGGGCCTTGGGTATGGCTATTTTAACATTGCGACGCATCAACCAACAACGACATTTTACTCGAGGTCCACAAGTCAAAATTTCACGACGTAGTGTTAAAACAACTATATTAGTTAGCAATTTAGCTACTCGTAACGATACTTTATTACAATGGTTATTTAACTGGCTCACCCGGACTTTACCTAAAAAATAGAATTTGAGAGGATTTTCAATGAGAGCAGAATTTACGCACTGGTTATGGTAACTATCAGAAAGTTATAATATTTTTAAAATGATCGTGGGTTGTGTGTAAGTCCTAGCCATTGAAGTCAATTGAAAATCCTATCTTATTGAAAATAATGGTTTTAGACAATTTTATCAAAAATCTCTTGCATCTTGCCAAACTCTATTGTACACTTGTTTACTATCAGGCCGGCGTAGCTCAGTTGGTAGAGCAGTTGATTCGTAATTAACAGGTCGGACGTTCGAGTCGTCTCGCCGGCACCAGGTTTTAAGCAAACTGCCCGAATTTCATACCCTTTTCCTTCTTCCCCCATTTTTTGATAATAAAATCTGTTGGTTTTAAGATTTGACAACTTTAAAAAAGTTGTCAAATCTCGAATCGAATTTAAGATTTGACAACTTTAAAAAAGTTGTCAAATCTCGAATCGAATTTAAGATTTGACAACTTTAAAAAAGTTGTCAAATCTCGATTTCAAATCTCGAACCGTAACTATCATGTTGTTAATCTTAAAATCTATATGCCACTACCCCCTCCTCAAATTTTGATAGTAGATGATATTCCAGATAACATAAGTATGTTGTTTAAATTTTTAACTGACCATCAGTTTAAAGTATTAGTGGCTCGCAGTGGTGAATACGCATTGCAAGTATTGGAACGTCAACTGCCTGATCTAATTTTGCTGGATGTGATGATGCCACCAGGATTAGATGGCTTTGAAACCTGTCGACACATCAAAGATAACCCAAGGACCAGTCATATTCCTATCATTTTTATGACGGCTCTCTCCGATACTGCTGATAAACTCAAAGGATTTCAAGTTGGGGCGGCTGATTATATTACCAAACCGTTTCAGCATGAAGAAGTATTGGTACGAGTAACCAATCAACTTACTCTTTTTCAACAACGGCACCAATTGCAAGCACAAAATCAACAACTCCAAGAAGCTATGCGATTGTTAATGGAGCGTACTGCGGAATTAGAAAAGCGTAACCTAGAGCTTGACTCATTTGCTCATACGGTGGCTCATGATCTTAAAAATCCTTTGGCAGGTATTTTGGGACTCAGTGGATTACTCCTTTCTGAATGTACTATCGTGCCCAAAGCTGGCAAACGAATCGATATGATACATCGCGCCAGCAAACAGATGTTTAGTATCATCCAGGCTCTACTCACCTTAGCAGGAGTATCCAGACAAACGCAGGTTAACCTTGAACCTTTAAACATGGTTGACATTATTCATCAAGTCATGCAGCAACGCCTGAATTTTATGATTAAAGAATACCAAGCCATTATTCATCTGTCGCCAGAATGGCCATCTGCGTTAGGTTACGCCCCCTGGGTGGAAGAGATATGGGTTAATTACATTAGTAACGGTTTGAAATATGGAGGACAACCGCCAATTTTAGAGTTAGGGGCCACTCTCACTACCAATAATTTAGTACGGTTTTGGGTCCGTGATAACGGTAAAGGTTTGAGTCCAGAAGCACAAACTTTGTTATTTACACCGTTTACCCGACTCCATGCCAAAGTGGAAGGACATGGGTTAGGACTCTCGATTGTACAACAAATCGCTGAAAAATTAGGTGGTCAAGTTGGCATCGATAGCCAACTTAATCAAGGTAGCACCTTTTATTTTACGTTACCCATGACATCATAAACGGATACTCCTCTTAACTCTTAACTAAAACCGTCAAACTCATCCTCCATAATGCTGTGGTACACCTGGAATAATAGGTGTCACCGAAGTTACTGCAAAATTTTGTCCACGATGGCGCAGTGCATGGTCCATCAATACTAACGCGACCATAGCTTCTGCAATCGGGGTGGCACGAATGCCTACGCAAGGATCATGGCGACCCGTGGTTATTACCTCGGTCGGTTGACCATTCAGGTCCACACTGCGACCTGGTAAGCGAATACTCGATGTTGGTTTGAGCGCAATCTTGGCAATAATGTCTTGTCCCGTCGAAATTCCACCCAAAATACCTCCCGCATGATTACTTAAAAAGCCGTCCGGTGCCATCTCATCACGATGTTGAGTCCCTTTTTGTTCCACACAAGCAAACCCATCGCCAATTTCTACCCCTTTGACCGCATTAATGCTCATCAAAGCGTGAGCTAACTCCGCATCTAATCGATCGAAGATAGGTTCCCCGAAACCCACCGGGACCCCACTGGCAATCACGGTGACTTTGGCCCCAATGGAATTACCTTCTTTACGTAAAGCATCCATGTAATCTTCCAATGCTGAAACTTTAGTCGCATCTGGACAAAAAAAGGAATTGCGATTCACCTCTTCCCAGTCAAAATGGTTCAAATCGGTCCGTAATGGACCCAACTGAGCCAAATACCCACGAATTTTAATACCATAAGTTAAGTTTAAATATTTTTTCGCAATGGCCCCAGCCGCTACCCGAATGGCAGTTTCACGCGCCGAAGCTCTACCGCCGCCACGATAATCACGAATACCATATTTTTGTTGATAAGTGTAATCAGCATGACCAGGTCGAAACTGGTCTTGAATTTTGGTATAATCCTTAGATCGTTGATCGGTGTTATGAATAATGAGACCAATCGGGCAACCGGTGGTTTTACCTGCAAAAACACCAGAGAGAATAATGATTTTATCATCTTCTCGACGTTGTGTGGTATGGCGAGAAGTCCCCGGTTTCCGCCGGTTTAAATCGCCTTGTATATCTTCTTCAGTCAACACCATTCCAGGAGGACAACCATCGACAATACCGCCCAAGGCTGGCCCATGACTTTCACCGAAAGAAGTCACGGTGAATATTTTTCCAAATGTATTTCCTGACATAATAGATTGTTTTCGGTTAAGGAAAATTCTTAGTTTGATATGGTAGGATTTGGTCATAACTCGTAGGGATTAGTCTAATTCTTATTAGTCTAATTCTTAATTCAACCACCCCCTGCCCCTCCTTAACAAGGAGGGGAGTACACCATGCCAACTCAGTTGGCGCATTCTCCCCTCCTTAACAAGGAGGGGCCGGGGGTGGTTATACATAAGGAAAATTCTTAATTCTTAATTCCACAACAGGAGCAGTATATCACAATGAAATCGACAATGAATAAATTTTTTCTCCTAATACTCACCAGTATTATTACCGTTTGGCTCACTGCTTGTTGCCAAAACGCGGAGACTACTTTTAAAAAAGGTGAAGAATTATACGTCAAAGGCAATTTTGGACAGGCCGTTGAATTTTATCAAAAAGCGGCCACTCAGGGTCATGCCCAAGCGCAAATGCGCCTGGGTGAAATGTATGAAAGCGGTCATGGGGTTATTCTGGATATGACTCAAGCCGTGCAATGGTATCAACAAGCGGCCCTAAAAAATTTAGTGCCGGCCCAACTTCATTTAGGCCAATTATATGGAAACGGTCAAGACGTAGCTCAAGATTGGGGGCTGGCTCTCCAATGGTACGGTAAAGCCGCCGCCGCTGGAGATCCTACGGCACAAAATCAGTTAGGGGAAATCTATCGTGATCAGAAAGGGGTCCCGCTAGAGTTGGCCACCGCCGAAAACTGGTTTCAACAAGCCGCGAATCAGGGTTTCGCCGAAGCCCAATTTAATTTGGGCCTGATGTATTATTTTGAACAAACGGCTCAACTTGACGAGACTCTAGCTAAAGCCGAAGATTGGTTCCGCAAAGCCGCCGAGCAAGGAATCGTGAAAGCGATGACTCAATTATTGATTATGTACCAAGATGGCCAAGGTCGTCGCGATTTTTCCAGTCTAGCCAACTGGTTACAAACCGCCGCCAATTTAGGTAATCCCGTGGCACAACATGCGTTGGCCACTTTGTATTATCAGGGGCAAGGCGTTGCTAAAGATTTGACGGCCGCCAGTCAATGGTATCAAAAAGCTGCCGTGCAGGGTCATTTTGCCGCCCGGTTTCAGTTAGCGAAACTGTACGAAATGGGAGAAGGGGTGCCTCTCAATCTGGAATTGGCCCTATACTGGTATTCTCAAGCCTTGGCCCAAGGATATGAAGCGGCGAAAATACACCGTGATCGAGTCAACACCAGAATAGCCGAAATCGCCTATCAACAAGGTAACGATTTTTCGCAACAAAGCAGTTTTGCCCAGGCGGCGCGAGTTTATCGTAGAGCCGCGGAAAAAGGTCATGTACGAGCACAAAATAAATTAGGTGAATTGTATGAAAATGGACACGGGGTGGACCAATCGTTGACCCTAGCCGTGCAATGGTATCAACGGGCGGCGGCTGGTGGCAATGCGTTGGCGCAAAATCATCTAGGCGTGATGTATCGTGACAATCGAGGAGTCAATCAAAATTATAAAAAAGCCGCCGCATTATTTGAACAAGCGGCTAAACAGGGTTTAGCCGAAGCGCAAATGAGTCTGGGGAGAATGTATAATTATGGACAAGGAGTAACTCGCCAAGAAAAGACCGCCGAGCAATGGTTACAGAAAGCCGCCGCCCAAGGTGTCGTCGCCGCACAATCTGATTTATGGTTGATGTACCATGATGGTCGGGGCAGTAAAAATTTTCCGCAATTGCTGGAATGGCTAAATCAAGCGGCGACCAAAGGCGAGGTCACGGCGCAAAGTGTGTTAGCGTTAATGTATTCTCTGGGAGAAGGTGTGACTAAAGATTTAGCGCAGGCCGCTAAGTGGTTTCGGCAAGCGGCGACTCAGGGCGATATGATGGCACAATATAATTTAGGGACGATGTATAGCACTGGAGAAGGAGTGCCGCTTAATTTGGAATTGGCTTATGACTGGTATAATAAAGCGGCGACCCAAGGGTTTGAGGATGCGATTATTGAGCGTGACCAAGTGCAGAAACAACTGGCCGCCCAATTATTTAAACAAGCCGAGGCGTATTATAATAAAAATCAATGGGTGCAGGCCATGGCCACTTACCGACAAGCCATGGCGAAAGGACATATCTTATCGCAAACTCGTTTAGGGGAAATGTATGAAAACGGTCAAGGGATCAAACGTGATAATTATGCGGCGAGTAAATGGTATCAAGCCGCGGCCGATTTAGGTGAGGTATTGGCACAATATCGTTTAGGTCGTTTATATCAAGAAAATCGCGGAGTCAATCAAAATGATAAAACAGCGGCCTTCTGGTGGGCCAAAGCGGCGGCTCAAGGATTCGCTGAAGCTCAATTTGAGTTAGGCATGGTGTATAATTATGGTCGTGGGGTGACGAGAGATGAGAAAATCGCTGAATCCTGGCTCAGTAAAGCCGCGGCGCAGGGATTAAGCAATGCTCAGTATAATTTATGGTTGATGTATCGTGATGGTCGGGGCAGTAAAAATTTTACGCTACTGCTGAAATGGTTACAGGAGAGCGCTGAAAAAGATGAAGTAATGGCACTCAATTTGTTAGGTCTAATGTATTACCAAGGTCAAGGAGTGACTAAAGATTTAGTCCAAGCAGCCAAATGGTATCAACAAGCGGCGGATTTAGGAGACTTTGCGGCGCAATATAATTTAGGTCTGATGTATGAGAAAGGTGAAGGGGTTTCACTAGATTTAGTCAAGGCGTATCAATACTATAAATCCGCTCTGGATAAAGGTTTTGACGAGGCTGCGGCAGATTTGGAAAGAGTGAAAGCTCTGTTGTCGCCGGCGCAATTGGAAAATTAAAGACTCCGGAGTCCAAAACTTGTTTTGGACTCCAATACTTATAAATTTTTTCCAAAATAAACTTGCTTACTCGCTATACGCAATTGGAGAATTAAAGACTCCGGAGTCCAAAACTTGTTTTGGACTCCAATACTTATAAATTTTTTCCAAAATAAACTTGCTTACTCGCCATAAGTAAAGTATATTGTGCATTGCACAAAAATTATTATCCATAACCACAATAGGAAAATTATCATGGCTCAACCAGCAACTACTGACAACGCGGTAATTAACATTCCAGACCCTGCTGAAATGTTAGCCACCATGCAGAATATTTTAGAAAAAAGCCAAAAATTTACCTGGTATCTGATGAAGGAGAAAACTTCCAGCACCACTATCCCGAAATTAGATTCAGATCCCTTGGGTGTGGGCAAGGCATTTCAAGAAGTGATGACCCAAATGCTGATGAATCCTGCCACCGTGTTGACTGCTCAATTGACGTTGTGGCAACAGCATACTAAGTTGTTACAAAACTTGATGTTACGGAGCTTCGGTTATCCAGTGGAATCGCTAGTGACCGCCGCGAAAACGGACCGTCGCTTTAAACATGAAGCCTGGAATAGCATTCCTTGGTTTGATTTCATCAAGCAATCTTATTTGTTGACGGCCCAATGGTTAAATAATGCCGTCGGCGAATTGGCAACCGACCCCAATTCACCGCAAGCGCAAAAAGTCGCGTTTTATACTCGTCAGATGATTGATGCTCTGGCACCGAGTAACTTCGTGGCGACTAATCCTGAAGTGCTTTATGCTACTCTCAAAACTTGCGGCGAGAATTTGCTTAATGGTTTGGACAATTTTGTGGCCGATTTGGAGCGTGGTAAAGGCCAACTCAGCATCAAAATGACCGACCTCAAGGCATTTAAATTGGGTGAAAACATTGCCGCGACCCCAGGTAAAGTCATCTTCCAAAATGATTTAATGCAGTTAATTCAGTATCAACCAACGACTGAGCAAGTGTATGCGAAACCGTTGATGATTGTGCCACCGTGGATTAACAAATATTACATCCTCGATTTAAGCACCGGCAACTCCTTTATCAAGTGGGCAGTGGACCAAGGATTTACGGTATTTGTGATGTCCTGGGCCAATCCAGATGAACGTTTGAGCGGTAAAATTTTTGATGATTACTTGTTGGAAGGCCCATTAGCCGCGCTAGACGTGATTGAAAAAGTTACTGGACAAAAAGAGGTCAATGGACTGGGTTACTGTCTGGGAGGGACTTTGTTAGCTATCACCCTCGCTTACCTGGCGGCCAAGAAAGAGAATCGTATTCTCAGTGGCACCTACTTTACCACCATGTTAGACTATGGTGAGCCTGGTGAATTGGGCCTCTTTATTGACGAAGAGCAAATCAGTGCCTTGGAAAATCGTATGAAAGACCAAGGTTATCTGGAAGGCAGTAGTATGGCCACGACTTTTAATTTACTACGGGCCAATGATTTGATTTGGTCATTTTATGTCAATAATTATCTCCTTGGAAAGGAAGCCACCGCGTTTGATTTGTTGTATTGGAATTCAGATTCCACCAGAATGCCGGCCAAAATGCACAGTTTCTATCTGCGCCAGATGTATCTGCATAATTTGTTAATCAAACCGAATGGCATTACCGTTAATGGCCAAGGTATTGATTTAACTCAAGTGATGACACCAGGATATTTTGTCTCTACTCAGGATGACCACATTGCGCCGTGGAAATCGACTTATTCGGGCATTCATCTGTTTTCTGGACCGGTTAAATTCGTTTTAGGTGGCTCCGGTCACATTGCGGGCATTATCAATCCGCCAGCCAAAAACAAATATTTCTATCACACCAACAGCAAGACTAGAAATGTCAAGGATCCGGATCTTTGGTTCAGTGGCGCCAAAAAGAATGACGGCTCTTGGTGGAATGATTGGGCGAAATGGCTGATTGGCTATGCCGGCGAAAAAGTGCCGGCGCGGATTCCTGGCACAGGTCCTTTTCCCGCGTTAGAAGAGGCCCCTGGTAGTTATGTCAAAGTCAGTGTGTTAACTCAAGGTTGATCGTTATTTTTTCAGCAGAGGGTGTGTTTTACGCACTCACCTTATACCCAACCACCCCCTTCTTCTCGTTTCCACGCTGGCGCGTGAAATCTGAGGGATAACACCCCTTCGAGGGGTGTTATCCCTGCTGGTTGGCCAAACTTATTATGGGATAACTAGATAAGGATATTACTATACACCGAAACCTAAAATGGTGCATGATGCTATGGCTTATGCACCTTACGTTAACTACGTTAACTTTCGATTCCTTAATTTAATGACGTTGATATGTGTCAACACATACCCCACCAAAAGAGCACTCTTCTATGAATTGGTATGGCCTATACACTCTATTTAAAAAAGAAGTTAAACGTTTTCTTAAAGTAACTATTCAAACTATTCTGACCCCCATGGTGACCGTGTTATTATATCTACTGATATTCTCTTCCGCACTGGCTCAACATATCAAAGTTTTTGAAAATATCACTTATGTGGAATTTCTCGTCCCGGGTCTAATGATGATGACCATTATTCAAAATGCGTTTGCCAATAGCTCATCCAGTTTATTTCAGTCGAAGATCGCAGGCAGTATTTTTTTCATGCTCGTTGCACCTCTTTCCAGTGGGGAAATTTTTCTCGCATTTGTTGCCGCCGCCGTGGTACGAGGCTTGCTAGTAGGTCTCTGTATTTGGATTGCTGCTTTATGGTTTGTCGTGTTACCCATTCATAACCTGTTAACACTATTGATTTTTGCCATTTTAGGTAGTGCCGTCTTAGGTGCATTAGGATTAATAGCCGCATTATGGGCCGATAAATGGGATCATATTTCGGCTTTTCAAAACTTTATCATTTTGCCCTTATCTTTTCTCAGCGGAGTCTTTTATCAAGTAGAAGTCTTACCACCATTTTGGGAAAAATTGTCTTATTACAATCCATTTTTTTACCTAATTGATGGATTTCGTTACGGTTTTATTGGCGTTTCCGAAGTTCAAGTCGGACTGAGTTTAGGTATAACGACTTTCTTCTTAGTCATTGTCAGTGGCTGGGGCTGGTGGTTGTTGCACCAAGGGTATAAATTACGCGGTTAATTTAATTTTATAACTCACCTTACAGCTTATGCCCATCCCCCAATCCTTCCTGGTTAAAGATTTGACAACTTTTCGAGATTTGACAACTTTTCGAAAGTTGTCAAATCTAAATCGAATAATGCCATTAAGTTAAGGCTGAAGGTAAGGGATAACACCATCGAGTATGAATATTGTTTAACTCAATGACATTTCGACGAAGATGGGGACGGATGATTTAATAAAACGGCGTATAATGATAATCTGGAGACGTTGTGTAATTTTTATCAAAATTTTTTTTTGGTATGAATATAGCATTAGTTGACATTTATTTGTTAGAAGATTTGACAACTTTTCGAAAGTTGTCAAATCTAAATCGAGAAGGATTGAGGATAAGGGTAGTCCCTCCAAACCAATGGAGGTGTTAAAATTCAAGGAGTTATCAACGGTCAAAGTTTCCTAAACCTTTGAGGTTTAGGAAACTTAGAATCGCCGAGAGTTCTTAAACCGGTGAGGTTTAGGAAACCTCAAACTGGTAAGGTTTAGGAAACTTAGCACCTGGATTTTAATACCTCCATTAGTTGGTAGGGACTACCGACATTTTTATTTATTGAACGAGGTTTACCATGTCAAGACCAATATGGTTAGGATTGATAGTTACGCTCTGGTTAGCCGGTTGTAGCCAGATGTCAGAGAATGTTAAAGAAGAAGAGACTAAAGCGGTAGATGAATCTGCGGTCTCTACTGAAAAATCCAGTGAATTACCACTGAAGGAGAATGCCAAGACTCCGAAAGAACCAGTTAAACCAGCAGTACAGAAGAAGCCTCCTCTTGCAGTAGCTCAGGCAGAAAAATCTAAAATCGCGGCACCCTCTAAATTGTCAGAAACCGTAGCAAAAATCAATACTGATAAAACTCCGGTAGTGAACAATTCTCCCCCCGTGGTTTCGTCATCAACACCCATGGTGACCAAGGTTGGAGGTGAGGACGAAATGAAAGGAGATAAACCTGTGGTTACCTCAAAACCCACCGCGACGGCGTTGCCGAACTCCGCAGTGTCTGCGAAAGCCACGTTAATTCCCGGACCTACCTTTACGGTGATTAAATCGGAAACGATAATGAATTCGCCGACGGTGACGACTCAACTACCGGATCCGGATAAAGTGTTTAAAAAAGCCGTGGAGTATGATAAAAATCATGATTTACTGAAAGCATTTACCTGGTATCGTGAAGCCGCCGAGCAAGGATTGGTTGCAGCACAACTTCGATTAGCGGAAATGTTTTATTTTGGTGAAGGAGTGCCACAAGATTCAGAGACGGCTGAAAAATGGTATAGAAAAGCGGCAGAGCAAGGAAATATGGTAGCCCAATATGGGTTAGGACAAATTTATTATGATGTGGATGAATTTTTACAAGCCAAACAATGGTTTTCCAAATCAGCCGCCCAAGGTTATCCAAACGCCAAAAAAAAGCTGGGAATGATGTATTATAAAGGACAAGGAGTACCACGGCAATTATCGGTGGCATTTCAGTGGTTTAAACAAGCCGCCGAGCAGGGTGTAGCGGATGCTCAAAATAATTTGGCTTTGATGTATTTTAAAGGCGAGGGTATCACTAAAGATTTTATTTTGTCTTATCAGTGGGTGTCTTTGGCGGCCGCGCAGGGCAATCAAGAGGCGAGAAGAGCCAAGGAATTTTTTACTACGAAGATAACGCCGGCGCAATTGAGTGAGGGAGAGCGATTGGCTAAAGAGTGGGAAATGCGACATCAGGCCAAATTATTGGCCAATTAAATTCATTGAACGAAATTCAGGAGTACCAAGCGCGGTTTTACTAGGTCACGGACCAAGTTTCGCTTGGTACTCCTGAATCAGTTACCTCTATAAGATGACATCATTTTGTCACAGTTGTCCCCTAGAATTTAATAGTTATATCATAATTAATAACGGGAGCATCTGATGTTAAATGATAATTTTTCTTTTGTTGACAACGAGTTCCATTTTAAGAGCAAACGTTGCTCGGATAAACATTCGGTAGAAATCGTTTATAATCTACTGATGCCACGAATCTTTGTGAAACCAGAAGATAAAGTGGAAACCGTAGGTAAACTTTTCCTCATGAATCATCCACTACAATCCCTACCGGTCGTACATCAAGGTAAACCTGTGGGTATGGTACATCGCTACCAATTGACGGACATTTTTTTAAGTCCTTATGGACGTGACCTTCATGGACGGAAGTCAATTACGCATTTTATGGATACTCACCCAGTGGTAGTAGAGCACTATTTACCGGTAGAAGTCGTTAGTCAATATTTGACACAATTGACTCAACAAACTCCAGCACCTCTCGTACGAGAGTTTATTATTACCAAACACGGTAACTATGAAGGAATGGGTACGGTACTGGATTTATTGAAAAAAATTACCGATCTGCAAATTCAAAAATATAACCATGAGTTGGAGCAAAAAGTTCGTCAATTAGAGCAACGCACGGCAGAATTGGTAATGGCCACCGTGAAGGCGCGAGCGGCGAGTGAGCAAGCGAAGGCGGCGAATCAGGCGAAAAGTCAATTTTTGGCCAACATGAGCCACGAATTGCGCACCCCGTTAAATGCCATTTTGGGCTATACCGAAATGTTGTTAGAAACCGCGACTGAATCAGACTATCCGGACTGTGTGAGTGATTTAGAAAAGGTCAATAAAGCGGGTCAACACTTGTTGAGTTTAGTCAGCAACATTTTGGATTTAGCCAAAATTGAAGCCGGCAAAATGGAATTGCATTTGGAAATTTTTGAGTTTGGCGCCATAATTAAGGAAGTCATGCACATCGTACAACCGTTATTGAGCGACCAGGGTAATACGGTGAAAGTGGAATGTCAGGTGGCGGGAGGAGTTCATACGGATTGGTTAAAAATTCGCCAGTGTCTACTGAATTTATTGAGTAATGCTAACAAATTTTCCCAACACCACGAAATTTTGCTGTTTGCCAAAAAGGAGACCGTGGACACTCAAGCCTGGCTAATTTTTGGAGTCCGTGATTATGGAATTGGGATGAGTCAAGAGCAATTGCGCAAATTATTTCAACCGTTTACCCAGGTAGATAATTCTTCGACTCGTCGCTATGATGGTAGCGGTTTGGGTTTAGTAATTAGCAAAGCGTTTTGCGAAGCCCTGGGCGGGACTATTCGGGTAGAAAGTGAATTGGGGAAAGGTAGTACTGTGGTGGTACGATTACCGATTAACTGACTCACCTTACGCACCACCACCCCCAACCCCTCCTTGGTAAGGAGGGGAGTACGCACTACTGGCACCGCCAGGATACTCCCCTCCTTACCAAGGAGGGGTTGGGGGTGGTGGTGTTAACCGTGCGTAAGGTGAGTAACTGATTGAAATCAAGAACTTTATTTTGGATTAAAGTTGGTCACTCCATTATTTTAACCGGAGGCAACCAACTTAACTGGTTTTATTGGCGAATGAAGATTTGAACTATGACCGACATCTCCCCTTATTTAAAATTAGCGATTGAAAAAGAGGCTTCGGATATTTTTTTTACCGTGGACTCCGCAGTAAGAATTAAGACGGCCGGTAAAGTGGTGAGCGTGGGTAAAACAGTGCTCACGGCGCAAATGACTGAAGAAATTGCGCATCATATTATGAACCAAGAGCAATGGGAAATTTTTGAAAAAGAGCTAGAACTGGATTTTGCCATTTCTCTGCCAGAGACTAAACAAGCGCGATTTCGGGTGAATACGTTTAGACAACAAGGACAAATTTCGATTGTTATGCGCTATGTCAAGTCGAAAGTACCGACCTTAGAGGAACTAAAATTACCTCCTATTCTTAAAGACTTAATCATGCGAAAACGAGGTTTATTACTCATGGTGGGAGCTACCAATTCTGGCAAATCAACCACTCTAGCCGCCATGATTAACTATCGCAACGAAAATAGTGCTTGTCATATTGTCACGATTGAAGACCCCATAGAATTTGTTCATCCACATCGAAAAGCGTTGGTGAATCAACGTGAATTGGGGGTAGATACTAAATCTTACTTAAAAGCCTTACGTAGTGCGATGCGAGAATCGCCCGATGTGGTTTTGATTGGTGAAATTCGCGATCAAGAAACGATGGCGGCAGCTTTGGAATTGTCTAATACGGGTCATTTAGCCATTTCCACTCTCCATGCCAATAGTGCCTTTCAAGCGATGCAACGGGTTATTAACCTATTTCCCCAAGAATTGCACAAACAGTTATTTATGGATTTATCTTTAAATCTCGTCGGGGTCATTTCGCAACGTTTGGCGATTGGTGTAGATAGCAAACGAGTAGCAGCAGTAGAAATCATGATTAACACTCCTCATATTGCCGATTTGATTTTAAAAGGCAAGATTGATGAAATTAGAGAAGCGATGACCGGCAGTGGTGCTGAAGGAATGCAAACTTTTGATCAGGCTTTAGAAAATTTGTATCACGCGGGTCGTATTACTTTGGAAGAGGCTTTAGTGAATGCCGAATCTAAGACTAATTTGCAGGCCAAAATTAATTTTGGCGGATAATGTCGGACAACTGTTACCACCCCCGGCCCCTCCTTATCAAGGAGGGGAGTAACCCCCCCCCTTATCAAGTAACTACCCCCGGCCCCTCCTTATCAAGGAGGGGAGTAACCACCGCTTCTTTCTCCCCTCCTTAATAAGGAGAGGAGTAACCACCGCCTCTTTCTCCCCTCCTTAATAAGGAGAGGAGTAACCACCGCCTCTTTCTCCCCTCCCTTAATAAGGAGGGGCCGGGGGTGGTTGAGCGTAAGGTAAATTTTTAATTCTTAAACTATGCCAACTCTAAGTCAACTTAAACAAGAATTACGACAACTGGCCAATCCGCAACAAGCGGAAATTCTCCAACGATTTTTTAAAACTGGAAAAGGTGAATATGGTGAAGGAGATAAATTTTTAGGAATTAAAGTACCGGTGCAACGGCAAGTGGCCAAAAAATATTATGGGCTATCATTATCAGAAATTCAAACTTTACTCCACAGCACATTTCATGAATATCGTTTAGTTGCTTTATTGCTACTTATCCACCGCTATACTAAAGCCACTGAAGAGGATAAAACCACGGTCTTTAACTGCTATTTGGCCAATACGGATTATATTAATAGTTGGGATTTGGTAGATTTATCGGCCCCACCGATGGTTGGCGATTATGTACTAAGCAGATCCAGGCAGATTCTCTATAAATTGGCAAAATCGGATCATCTTTGGCAAAAACGCATTGCCATCATTGCGACTTTGAAATTGATTAAACATGACCAATTTGACGATACTTTGAAGTTAGCCGAAATTTTACTACATGACGACCATGATTTAATCCACAAAGCGGTGGGCTGGATGTTACGAGAAGTGGGAAAACGCCAGCAAACGATATTAGAAGGATTCTTGAATCAATACAGTAAGGAGATGCCTCGCACTATGTTACGGTATGCGATTGAAAAATTGGAAAAACCGCAGAGAGAGTTTTATCGATCGGCGGTGTTAAAGTCAAAATAGATTAATACCTGGTGTGCAACACCTATTTTAATGCACGAATTGGCGTAGAGGCTTTGGCCGGTTGGAGTAGAGGCTTCAGCCGGTGCTATTCCCCGACGTTTAATTTATAGTAATACCCGCTTATACCTGTATGATTAAAATATAGTAAAATTCACCTAATTTTATACCATGGAGGCAGTGACGAAGTAGGGATAACACCCCTTCGAGGGATGTTATCCCTCGGAATACCAAACGAAGCTTTGCCTATGACCTGGCAAAGCTTCGCTTTATACTTCTGGGTAGCCTGCACTAGAATCTTGAAGAAGAGACGCTGATTGGTTTATTTGAAGGTGTTTGGGGATAAACTTGATATTGTGGAAAAGAGAGTTAACTCGCTGGAGTCTAAAACTGGTTTTGGACTCCTAATTTTCATATATAATAAGGATTTTCCCAAGTTCGATTTGACTTCTCATAAATCAAGCCGTAGGTCATATTCATCACTTTATTCAATTCCAGCGTCTCTAGCTTCAATTTTAAATCAAACGCATCTAACTCTGGAGAAACTTCAATAATCGTTTTTTTCACTCGTTGCAACAATTTAGGGGTGGTGTTGACCACCGCTTCATAAATATTCCCATTGCCATTATCTTTCAATAAACTCTTAAATTTGGTCTCCATTTTATCACTATCAATCACTTCCATGCAAAATTTCACATTAGCAAAAATAGCTTTCAGGCCAGTCCGTATTTCTTTAATTTTATTCAGCACGTCTAAAATATTGGAGGATAAAAATAATACACGCAACTCATCCGGTAATCTCTCACTGGCGGAAACATCATTCGCGCCATCATCTTCCACCCCAGCGATTAAAAATTCTGAAATGCCAATGATTAGCAATAATTTATCATTTAACAGACCAATTAATTTATCACTTACATCGTTGAAATGTTCAAAATAAAGCCGGGCATCATAATCGAGGAGGTTAACTCGGTCGTTTTGTAAGAGAGCTTTCAGTGGTGTGAGATTGGGGTCAACAATATTATTGGCCAGCGCATTAGAAACTTCGATTAACAATGGGTCATGTTGATGATTACCACCTTCTTTGTCCTTCAATTTAAGCAAAGCGGTGATGATCGGCACCACATCGTTAATTCGTGCAATATTTTTATAAACTTGCATCAAATTGACGATAATAGTATTGATGCTTTTGCTAATTTGGTCCAATAATTTAATTTGCGAAGTTAATGGTTTGCCTTGAATAAACGATCTTAAAGCCTTATTCTTCTTATTCAGAAGTTGAACTAACTGATTAGTGGCATCAACATCTAATTTTTTCTCAAAACTCACTTCAAAAATGCTACCGGCGGCTATATTGATAGTTTTTTCAATATCCAACAACTTTTGTGATTCTTCATAAACTCTCACATACTTATTCATTTGGACATACTCACTCACCCTATCCTCCAGGCTATGAGAAATTCTATCAAAATAATTCTGCAATGAAGCATGAGCCGCATTATTACGTGCTTTTGGCTGTTTTATAGGTTTTTGACGCATACGTTTACCATGGCATAAATCGTGCCGAAATAATTGTAAAATTGTTCAGATGGTTATTTCACTTGCAAATTTATTCTTTAGCCTATAATATACTAAATAGCTAAAATAGGACTCCAAATCAAGATTTTGGCGAATTTTTAAACAATACTGCATTCAGAAGTAATTAACTTCATAACTAGAAAAATTCCCAAAAATTAGTACTGATGTTATCACCATCTGGTTTAAGCATTTAATCGATGCTTGACCCAACACTAGATTTAAATTCTTTAACTTAATGTTTTACATAATGCTGTGCATAATGGCATTGATGAATGGTTAGATTTTTCTGATAACCGTACACTATTTTTATATATTTAATTTTTCAACTTACTTTTCCAACTTTCCACTTGTAAAGTCGGCTCATTATGGTAAACACCAGAAATCCCATTTTAAATCCTGATAACGCTTTTAGTCTCACGGCTTGGTTAAATCATATCAACAAAGACCGCACAACTACCGAAGCGCAAACCATAACCGTAGCTTGTCAATTGGCCCAAACCATTCATGACGGTCAAACGCTTTCCTCAGAGCAACCTTACCTCGTACATCTAGTTACGGTCGCTGATTTATTAGCTGATCTGGGGATGGATACCGATGTATTAGTAGCGGCTATTTTGCATGAAATCACTGAGCAGAAGCAAATCACCCTGGATGAAATCAGAAAACAGTTTGGACCCACTGTCGCCAATTTAGTCGACGGTGTCAATAAAATGAAATACATTGAGGCCATTAACGATTACACTGATAAGGGTGAGGAGCAAGAAAGTCAGATTGAAAATTTACGCAAAATGTTGTTAGCCATGGCCGAAGATGTGCGCGTGGTACTGATTAAACTAGCCGACCGCTTGGATAATATGCGTACTTTGCGCTACCGCAATATCGCCACTCAAAAGCGCATGGCTCAGGAAACCCTAGATTTATTTGCGCCATTGGCTAATCGGCTAGGTATCTGGCAAATAAAATGGGAATTGGAAGACCTGTCATTACGTTATTTGGAACCAGAAAGTTATCAACAATTGGCCAAATTACTAGCGGAAAGACGTATTAGTCGCGAAGACTATATTGAGCAAGTAATTCAACGTCTTAAAGACGCGCTCACTCTAGCGGGAATCAAAGCCGAAGTGTCAGGACGACCCAAACATCTTTATAGCATCTGGCGGAAAATGCAACGTAAAGGACTGGACTTTGACAAAATTTTTGATGTACGAGCGGTACGTGTATTGGTCAAGACCGAATCCGAATGTTACATGGCTTTGGGAATCATTCATAACAAATGGCAACCCATTCATGGTGAATTTGACGACTACATTGCTAAACCCAAAAATAATAATTACCAATCATTACATACTGCCGTTTTAGGCCCAGAACAAAAAATTTTTGAAGTGCAAATTCGTACTCAGGAGATGCACCATCATGCCGAATTAGGCGTAGCTTCTCATTGGCGTTATAAAGAAGGCGGCAGGCAACATGATAGTGGTTTTGAACAAAAGATTGCCTGGTTGCGAAAAATTTTGCAGGTGAAAGATGAAGAAAATAATCCAGGTGAATTGATTGACCGCTTTAAATCAGAAATTTTTGAGGACCTCGTCTATGTCCTGTCACCTCAAGGAAAAGTCATAGAATTGCCCCAGGGGGCTACTCCTTTGGATTTTGCTTATTACATTCATACTCAACTTGGCCACTGTTGTCGAGGCGCGAAAGTCAATCAGCGACTGGTGCCTTTAACCTACGCTTTGAAAAGTGGTGACCAAATAGAGATTCTCACCGCCAAAGAAGAAAAACCTAGCCGCGATTGGCTAGTGCCGCATACCGGTTATTTAAAAACTTCACGCGCCCGCACCAAAGTTCGTCTCTGGTTTAAAAAGCAAAATTCGCAACAACAACTCACTGATGGACGAGTGTTATTAGAACGTGAATTACATCGTTTAAATATCAAAGAATATAATCTGGAAAAACTGGCCGCCAAGTTAAATTTCAATACGGTAGAAGACCTCCTTATCTCCCTGGGTCGTGGTGATACCGCATTAAGTCAAATCGCTAACGCCTTCCATGACCAGGTATTTGCCACCCCTAAATTATCGATTGCCGCCCACCCCTCACCACATGCTCAAGGCGGCATTTATATCAAAGGAGTAGGCAATTTATTAACTCAAATGGCCGGTTGTTGTAAACCGACGCTATCTAATCCCATTATCGGCTACATCAGCAAAGGTCGTGGAGTCGTAGTACACCGCCGTGACTGCGCCAACGCTTCGCGCTGGCAAGATGAGGGCAATGAACGATTGATTGAAGTCGAATGGAGTAAAGTCACTCAGGAACCAATTCTCTATCCCGTCGACATCCAAGTGCAAGCGTATGACCGTACCGGTTTATTACAGGATATTTGCTCAATGGTGGCAGGAGAAAAAATCAATATTATTGCCACTAATACGCTCACCAATAAATCTGACAATTCGGCTAATTTGACCTTCACCCTAGAAGTGAACAATCTTGACCAACTCAGTCGGGCGTTAGCAAAAATTGACCGTTTACCCAATGTGACGAAAGTGTGGCGGAAAAACTGAACTTAGATTTGACAACTTTCGACAAGTTGTCAAATCTGGGGACCTAAATTGACCGTTTACCTAATGTGACGAAAGTGTGGCGGAAAAACTGAACTTAGATTTGACAACTTTCGACAAGTTGTCAAATCTTGGTAAACCCAATTACGTACGGTTAACCCAACCACCCCCCACCCCTCCTTAGTAAGGAGGGGAGTAAAGGGAGGTGGTCAGTTCCCCTCCTTACCAAGGAAGGGAGTAAAGGGAGGTGGTCAGTTCCCCTCCTTACCAAGGAAGGGAGTAAAGGGAGGTGGTCAGTTCCCCTCCTTACCAAGGAGGGGAGTAAAGGGAGGTGGTCAGTTCCCCTCCTTACCAAGGAGGGGAGTAAAGGGAGGTGGTCAGTTCCCCTCCTTACCAAGGAGGGGTTAGGGGTGGTCATGAAAACTTCTTATTTTCATTAACTCCTCCAGAACCTCCTGCCAAGATCCTGCGGACCACTCCAAAAAAGCCTCGGCATATTCTCCCTGCCCAGCTTCCACCAAATATAATCCCCGATAATTCGCCATGCCGAGGCAAGCCTTCAGATAATCACAATATTTTAACGGCAACTCGTAGCATTGAGTCGCCTGTTGTTTCAGTGCCAAAACGCGACTAATATCCACCACCCAAGTCGCTGGAATTGGGGCCCAAGTTTCATACCAAAAGAAGCGTTCTCGACACCCCAGATGCACCCAAGTTTCCATGACGGATAAACTAATGGCAACGTGGTCACGGTGATAATCTAATATCGACGGGGAAAACAACCAATCCGCCGCATAATCAGTCATCAAAGTCTGCAATTGGGCCGCCACCAAAGGCGTATGTTGATACTCACCATCAGGTTGACCGAGAAAAATCACCTCCTCAATCCCCAATACAGTCATCGCTGCTAACGACTCCCGTTGTCGCTTACTCACCACCTCCTCAGTAATATATCCCAACGGATCCCCCCTACCACCATCAGTCACAATCACCACCTTGACTTGACAACCGCGTTGCCGCAACAGGGCCAGGGTCCCCCCACAACCCAAAGTTTCATCATCTGGATGAGGCGCTATCAGCAATATTTTAGCGTGATGTGGTAATTCTAAAGCGGGTGGTAACGGACATAAAGACCACTGGCTAACTTCTTGTTGCCATTCTGAAAAGGCAGTAGATAAACCCGCCGCGACCCCAAGCGGTGATGATACCTTTAGTGATTGACCGTCATTATACATTGCCAAATAAGCCTCTGCCACCTGGGCCAACTCAGGCCATTGTTGGCACCACAATTGCGCCCGTTGTTGCCAATAGTGACGAAGTGGACGACTTTCGACCAAAGACTGTAACGCGGTGACTAAAGCCCGAGGATTTTGGGCCGGAATTAAATACGCCCCACTTCCTACCACTTCCGGGACTCCACCGACCGCGGTGCATAAAGCCGCTAGTCCCATGGTTAACGCCTCTAAATTCGCCAAACCAAAAGATTCGGTTAACGAGGTACTGACATAAATATCAGCCGCCGAATAATATAAACCCATATCATCACTGACCGCAAATGACAAGCGGTCCGCCACGCTTAACTCCACCGCCAACGTTTGTAACGGGGAGCGGTCTCCTTCGCCGATGAGGACTAATTGCCAGGGCTTTCCCGCCTTGGACAAACTGGCACAGGCTTGGATTAAAGCCGGAAACTGTTTGAGGGGAGCAAAACGACCTACCGCAATAATATAAATAGTTGCTGGCGGCCAACCTAATTGTTGTCGAGCCTCAGTTTTAGGATAATGAGTCAACACCGGCCGTGGATGATAAATGCTACGCCAAGTAGAAGGTATCGGATACAACGATAAATCTCGCGCCAATTGTAACAAACCGCTTTGCGTTGGAGTCATTACCCAATGTGCTTTGGTCAAAATTTTAGCCTCCCAATTTCGTAACCACCGCATCATTTTCGTTCCCAACCGAGCACCGTCAACATGAAATGCCTCGGCATAACAACCAAAACCATGCTCAGTCACTCCCCAGCGAGCCGTATGACCGCGGCGTAACTGAGCCAAAAAGCGTAATCGCGCAAACCAGCGATAACCGGCCGCGATAATTGGGTCGTGACAATGCACATGCGTATAACGTTCTCGCGCCATCACTTTAGCCGCTAATCGTCCCATGTTTAAACGTTCTAACAACCCCCACAGTAAGGGTACGATTTCGGTCTCGGTAAAACAACATCCTCCTAATTTTATCAGCCAGCGATGAATTAAACGCATGGTCGCCACGCTTTTGGCGCTCGCATCGGCGCAACATAAGTAACTGACCTCGATCCCGCGTTGCTGCCATTCAGCCAATAATGGTGCTAAACTTTTACCCAGCCCATAACGTTTATCCGCCTGACTTTCTCGTGTTACCATCAATAGTTTCATAATTAGAACCCAGATTTGACAATTCTTCGAAAATGATCAAATCTTTATCGCTAACATTCGTTCCAACGCCACTCGTGCCTCGGTTAAATCTGGAGCCGGCACTTTAATCGGATTGACTATATGTCCTTGTACCAAATTTTCCAAGACCCAAGCCAGATGTGCGGGGTCAATTCGATACATAGTAGAGCACATACAAGCAATGGGCGACATAAAATGAATCATCTTGCCATCCGCTTCACTTTCTTTGGCCAACCGATTGACTAAATTTAATTCGGTCCCTATCAACCAGCGCGTGCCCGGCGGCGACGATTTCACCGTTTTGATAATAAATTCGGTAGAGCCTACCTCGTCACACAAGGTACACACTTCAAACGCGGCTTCAGGATGCGCAATCACTTTGCCCGCCGGATATTGATTACGAAATTGAGTAATGTTTTCTGGTCTAAATAATTGATGTACCGAACAATAACCATCCCATAATAACAGCTTCGCCGAGCCAATTTGAGACGCGCTGAGTCCTCCATAAGGATAATCAAAATTCCAAATTAACATTTGTTCCAAAGGAATCTTCATCCGATAACCGGTGTTGCGACCTAAATGTTGGTCGGGAAAAAATAACACGGTTTGACGTTGCGCAAAAGCCCATTCTAGGACCTGACGGGCATTACTGGAGGTGCAAACGATTCCACCATGTCGACCACAAAACGCTTTTAAATTAGCCGCCGAATTAATATAAGTCACTGGGATAATACATTGATCCGCCTCCCCTAATACCTCGGTTAACTCTTGCCAAGCCTGTTCCACTTTCTCCAAATTAGCCATGTCCGCCATCGAACAACCCGCGGCTAAATCCGGTAAAATCGCCGTTTGCGCAGGTCCAGATAAAATATCGGCCACTTCCGCCATAAAATGGACTCCACAGAAGACGATATAGTTGGCCCCGGAATTGGCAGCTTGACGTGATAATTTTAAAGAATCACCGGTATAATCAGCATGTTTAAACACCTCATCCCGCTGATAATGATGTCCCAAAATGACCACTGGTTTACCCAAAGTAGCTTTAGCCGCAATAATTCGTCGTTCGCATTCAGTTTCACTCAGAGATAAAAATTCTTCAATCGCTAATGCCATAGTGACCTCGTTTCAAAGATGTATCCTTCGCTACCCTCACCCCCCGCCCCCTCTCCCAGAGGGGAGTAATGCGGGATGCACTGGTTGTCTCCCCTCTCCCGCTGGGAGAGGGGCCGGGGGTGAGGGCACCATTCAAGTAATTAGGTAACGTATGGTAATACCAAAAATTATTCTAATCCGTCTAATTCAGACCAAACTCTAACGGAATAAATTCCGTACTCCAATGGCTAGAATAAATTCCGTACTCCAACGACTTTAAAGACTTAAATATTTTCTTGCTAAATAACTTGCTAAATAAATTGTAATCAATTATTCTTTACTTTGCAACCATGACCAGTATAATCTATAAATTATCGTAAAACTATTGGCGGTCCATCTCATGATTCTGGAACAAACTATACGCACAGCGGTACAACTTCATCAATCTGGCAGGTTATTAGAGGCTGAAGCCAGCTACCGGCAAATTTTGCAAACCTCTCTCAACCATCCTGACGTGTTACATGTTTTAGGTGTCGTCTTGGCGCAACGTGGAATTTTTGGTGAGGCTATTGATTGTTTTCGTAAAGCGATTCAAATTAAACCCCAAGTCGCCACTTTTTATACCAATTTAGGCAATGCGCTAAGAGCCGTTGGCCAATTGCAAGAAGCCTTAAGTTGTCATCAGCAAGCCGCGGCCCTTGACCCCAATAACTCCATTATTTATAATAACTTAGGAGTTTGTTGGTATGAATTGAATCAACACTCAGAAGCGTCTCAGTGTTTTCAACAAGCCTTAGAATTAAATCCAACCAGTGCCGAGGCTTATGCTAATTTAGCCAATATCTTATTAGAGCAAGGGCAATTGGAAGAGGCTATCGCTAAATTTCGCTCGGCTATCATTTTTAATCCCAAGTATGTCAAAGCCTATTTGGGCATGGCTAAAGTCTGGCAACGTCAGCAAAAGCCAGAGGAGGCGGTAAGAACTTTAGAAATAGCGTTACAAACTCATCCTGACGACATCAATATTAGCCTGGAATTAGCGGGATTGTTAGTGACGCAAGCAAAATCGGCGCAAGCTATTGATATGTTACGTCAAACTTTGGCACGGCAACCACAGTCAGCCCCACTGTATTTAGCGTTAGGAAATGTATTTTACAGTATGGGCAATTTGGTCGAGGCGACGCACTCTTATCAACAAGCCTTAGTGTTGCAGTTTAACTATGCGGAAGCGCATCATAATTTGGGCTTGGCGTTACGTGCCAACAATCAGTTAGCCTTGGCGCGGCAACATTTTGAACACGCTCTAAATTTTAAACCGCTGTTTGCCGAAGCGCATTATTATTTGGGCACGGTATTACAAGAGCAAAAGGAGCTGACAGCGGCTCAAGAGCATTATGAGGAAGCTATTCACTTGCGCCCAGAGTGGGCCGAGCCTTATAACAGTTTGGGCACGATTTTTAATGTCCTGGGGCAACGTGAATTGGCGGCGCAATATTTCCAACAAGCGGTCAGTTTAAATCCGCACTTGTCACCCGCACTCACGAATTTAGCGAAAACCTTATCGTTTCAGGACCCGGAATAGCAACTGTCAGTTTGCTAAATAATTCAATAACTCAATGAAATCAACAGCGAAAACCATGCCTACCGCTTCTCCTTTTAATACTCAACAAGCACTGGTCACGGCCATGCAATATCATCAAGTGGGGAGATTGGCCGAAGCCGAGCAATTATATCGGCAAATCTTACAACACGATTCGAGCCAGCAGGCCGAGGCCTGGCATTTATTAGGAGTGCTGGCCGCGCAAACCGGGCGTTATCCAGAAGCCATCGAACATATTCAAGCCGCGATTGCGGTCAATTCTACTCAAGCGTCGTTTTATGCAAATTTGGGCAATGTCTTACAGTTGAGTGGACGATTACAAGAAGCCATTGCCAATTTTGAACTAGCGTTGAGCTTGGCCGGGCCAACGGATGCTAGTCTGCACAACATTTATAATAGTTTAGCCATTTGTTGGTTTGAACAAAATAAATTGCCCGAAGCCTTGGCCTACTTCCGCCAGGCCCAACAGCTTAATCCAAATCAGCCAGAAACTTATCATAATTTGGCTAATGTACTCAGTGAGTTAGGACAGTTTGACGAAGCGATTGTACATTATCGTCAGGCTATTGAACGTAGTCCGAATTTCGCAGGAGCTTATGCTGGATTGGGGAAAGCATTATTGGCCCGTCAGCAATTGACCGCCGCGGAAACCGCCTGTCAACAAGCAGTGCAATTGGAACCATCGTTGGTCAATGCACAATTAACCTTGGCGGAAGTTTGGATAGCGCAAAATAAATTCGAAACGGCTAAAGATAAATTACATCAGGTCTTAAAGTCAGCGCCCACGGAAGCAAGAGCTTATTTCAATTTAGGGCGGCTGTGTGAATCGCTTCATCAGTTGGAGGTAAATTCAGATTTGACAACTTTCAAAAAGTTGTCAAATCTTGAGTTGGAGGTAAGTTCAGATTTGACAACTTTCAAAAAGTTGTCAAATCTTGAGGTAAGTTCAGATTTGACAACTTTCAAAAAGTTGTCAAATCTTGAGGAAGCGATTAATTATTATCAACAAGCCTTGGTTTATTCTCCTGGCAATGAAGAAGTTAAACTGAAAATAGAGGCACTTAAGCAAAAACTGGAGTCAGCAGTTGACCACGTTCAACCAGTTAAGTACTGAAGCAGAAATTCGGCGGTATTTTCCCTCACCCCCGGCCCCTCTCCCAGAGGGAGAGGGGCGAAAGAAAATTTCTGCTTCAGTACTTATCAAACCTTGAGGAAACGCGCTCGTGAAAATATTCTATTCATTAGCAATCATAGTTAGTTTTTTGATAATAACTGGTTGTGGTCAGAAAGGAGACTTAATGCGACCGGCTCCAGTGACTTCGCCAGCAACCGCATTACCTGCTACCGATTCTTCATCATCAGAATCCAAGGCTCAACCATCCTCTACCCCTCCTTAGTTTAGTAAGGAGAAGAGTGAACCACCCACTCCTTAGTAAGGAGGGGAGTGAACCACCCCTTATGAGAGATTGAACAATTATGGATTATTTTAACTATCGTGGTGACACCTTATACGCGGAAGAGGTCAGTTTAATTGAACTCGCCGAGCGTTATGGTACGCCCTGCTATGTGTATTCACGGGCCACCTTGGAACGTCATTGGCACGCTTTTGACCAAGCCTTATCCACCCATCCGCACTTGATTTGTTATGCCGTTAAAGCCAATTCGAATCTGGCGGTATTGAATGTATTAGCGCGATTAGGTGCTGGCTTTGATATTGTTTCAGTCGGCGAGTTAGAGCGAGTATTACGAGCCGGTGGCGACCCTAGCAAAGTCGTGTTTTCCGGCGTGGGTAAAACGGTGGTAGAACTGCGACGAGCCTTGGAAGTCGGCATTTTCTGTTTTAACGTGGAATCTGAAGCAGAATTGTATCGCTTAAACCAGGTGGCAGGTGAATTAGGAAAACGTGCACCTATAGCTTTGCGGGTGAATCCAGATGTGGATGCCAAAACCCATCCTTATATTTCTACCGGTTTAAAAGAAAATAAATTTGGGATTGACCTCACTCGCGCGCCGCAAGTATACGCCGAGGCGGCCCGATTGCCGAATTTAAATATCATTGGAGTGGCCTGTCATATTGGTTCCCAGTTGACTGAACTCGCACCTTTTGTCGATGCCTTGCAACGAGTATTAATTTTGGTAAAGCAGTTATCGCAACAAGGTATCGAGTTGCAACATTTGGATTTAGGGGGAGGATTAGGAGTTTGTTATCGTGATGAAACACCACCGCAGCCGTTTGAATATGGCCAAACTTTGATGCAGGTGTTAGCGCAACAACCCTATCAAATTCTGTTAGAGCCAGGGCGGGCGATGGTGGCAAATGCAGGAATTTTATTAACCAAAGTCGAATACCTCAAACACACGTCGAGTAAACATTTTGCCATCGTCGATGCCGCAATGAATGATTTAATTCGTCCTGCTTTGTACCAGGCCTGGCAGGAGATTTTACCAGTGGTACAACCACCACCACCAGTTGAGGTTTATCACTATGATATTGTCGGTCCCATTTGTGAAACTGGAGATTTTTTAGGTAAAGCGCGGCCGTTAGCTTTACGCGAAGGAGATTTATTAGCGGTACGGACTAGCGGTGCTTATGGGTTTGCCATGAGTTCCAACTATAATAGTCGACCGCGAGCGGCTGAATTAATGGTAGATGGCAAACGAGTTGCCATCGTCAGAAAACGAGAGACGATAGCAAATTTATTGGAGTTGGAAAACATATTATAATCAATCAACTGAGTTTAATTAAAGGAGAATCAGCGCATGTTGTACAATAAAAAATTGGCAGTGGTTACTTTGACGATATTGGGTTGGCAGAGTGGTGTGGCCCTTGCCGCTAAAGAAGAGGCGAGTAAGCCTGAAGCAAAATCACCAGAAGTTCATTGGGGCTATACAGGTGCCGGCGGCCCTAACCATTGGGGAGAGTTAGCACCAGACCATACGACCTGCAAATTGGGTAAAACTCAATCACCAATTAACATTACCAAGAGTACCAAGGCCGATTTACCGCCGCTACAATTCGATTACCATGCTATCCCCTTGGTGATTCAAAACAATGGTCATACCATCAAAATCGATACCCAGGAGGCAGGTAATTTAACGATAGGGAGCGATTCTTACCAATTGCAACAATTCCATTTTCATGTGCCTGCCGAAGAAGCGATTAATGGCAAACATGCGGATATGGTCGTTCATTTAGTTCATGCCAATGCGCAAAATCAATTGACCGTAGTCGCTATCTTCTTAAATGCTGATGCCAAAGATGCTAATCCGCTCATTGAGACTATGTGGAAGGAACTTCCAGCTAAGTCCGGTGAGCCACAAGCTCATCAAGAAGTCCAGGTAGAGGTGCTTCAACTGTTACCCAAAAATCTCCATTACTATACTTATGAAGGTTCCCTAACCACGCCACCTTGTACTGAAGGGGTAAAGTGGATTGTACTCAAGGACCCAGTGTCCATTACGAAAAAAGAATTGGCAGTATTCCATAAATTATATCATCACAATGCCCGTCCGGTACAGCCCTTAGGGGAACGGGTAGTGCAATCGTCTGATTAATGGTGTCGTTACAGGAGCTACAGGAGTTCAAAGCGTAGCTTTGCCGGTGGGCCAGATAGGGTGGACCAAACGTCTTTTGGTTTGGCCCACCATTCGGCCCCGGAATTGGTGGGCAACGATAAACTACCATTCAAGCGTAGCCGTGTAGGGTGGGACAAACGTCTGTTTGTTTGCCCACCATTCACGCCCCTATCGTTGGAATTTGGTGGGCAACGAGAAACCTGTGGCCCACCCCACCCTACCATTCTATCCGTTTATCCACTTAATCCGCGGTCCTAGCGAGCGTAGCCTGCGTGGGTAGGGTGCGTCGTCCCACGCACCATTCGCCACTCCTGCATCCTTCGCTAAAATTGGCACTTTGGTCTGACTTGGGAAAGGTGCGTGGGACACACCTTATTGCCACGAGTCCCATGCACCATTCTCCTAAGTTGCATTTGCCAAGTCGTGGTGCTATACTCAACTTTTAATCAAGCAGATTGAACTTTTATTAATGTCAACTTAAGGAGACACATTATGTCAGTAGTAACCCAACGGTTTGAACAAATGATAACTTTTGAACAGATAATGACTCAAGTTAAACAACTGTCACTGGACCAGCGGTTACGTCTCATTCAGTTCACCGCACAAACTTTGATGGTGCCTAACCCGAAAAACACTTCCCAACCGTTGCCTTACGGTAAATTTAGTGGTGGCCAACAGTCCACGTTAGAAGATTTTGTGTTAGCCGAATGGCATCCCACGGAGAAAGAGCTGAATGGCGAATAAATACCTGATTGATACTCATGCTTTACTCTGGTACTTGGAAGCCAATCGACGCCTGGGCCTACAAGCTAAAGCGATTATGGATAATCCTCATACTGAGATGGTGTTATCGGTTATCAGTTTAGCCGAAGCGGCTATCATCATTGACAAAGGTCGCACCGCTATTCCCAATATGACTGAGTTATTGAATTTGGTAGCGGCGGATGAACGGATTGAAATTCACGCGGTTACTTTAGAGGTGTTAAAACGTAGTTTAACTCCTGACGGGCTAACTATCTCCGAGTTACACGATAGATTAATTGTCAGCACCGGTTTGTATCTACAAGGGTTAGGGGCGACCGTAACTATGTTAACCCGAGACATTCAGATTACCAAGGCGAAGGTGTTGCCGGTGATTTGGTGAAGTAGCCTTGTAGGGTGGGCAAACGTCCTTTGGTTGGCCCACCCTTCAGACTGGGAATTTGGTGGGCAACGATAAATTTGTTGCCCACCCTACCATTCGGCCCCTCGATGGAGTGGGTTGGGGGGTATCCGTATTTCTCTAGTACCTCGGCTTGAGGGGATATACGGATAAGGCACCACTGGCCATCAATCTGTGTATACTGCCTGTTCTCGGTATGGGGTAGGTTTATCCGTGTATCCCCTCAATCCGCTGTACTAGACTTGGCCATGGTCTTATGGTATCTTAACTCTCACCACGTTACCACGCGGAACGAACGTCGAACCACCCAATTAAGAAGAGGGATTACTATGGACCTCGCTATTACGATTCCTGACACACTGGCTACAATAGCACAACAACAAGCGACCGTTAGTCAGCGCACCCTGAGTCAACAAATTGTCTATTGGACCAACTTTGGTAAACTAGCTGAAGACAATCCAGAGTTACCGTTTGCGTTTCTTCAAGAAGTATTATTAGCTCATGAGGAGGCTAAGGCTGGTGAGGTCGAACCTTACGAGTTTGGTTAATACCAGTTTCTCAAGGAAACGCTATGCAAGTCATTCAAACACGACGCTTTCAACAGGCCGTCAAAAAACTCAAACCGAACCAAAAGCATGACTTAGACGAAGCCGTGCGTATCCTGTTGGCCAACCCTGTTCTTGGCGAACCGAAACGGGGGGATTTGGCCTGGTTGCGCGTCTATAAATTCCGAATGGTCAATCAACTGACCTTATTAGCTTACACTTATGAAGCCGTGTAGGGTGGGCAAACGTCCTTTTGTTTGCCCACCATTCGTACCCGGAATTGGTGGGCAACGATAAACCTGTTGCCCACCCTACCATTCGGCTCCACGATGAAGTATAGTTACGGGCATTTGAATCCGGTGAAGTTTGTGGAACCGGATGGTCACTCTCCAGCCGTGTAGGGTGGGCAAACGTCCTTTGGTTTGCCCACCATTCGTACCCGGAATTGGTGGGCAACGATAAACCTGTTGCCCACCCTACCATTCGGCTCCACGATGGAGTATAGTTACGGGCATTTGAATCCGGTGAAGTTTGTGGAACCGAATGGTCACTCTCCAGTCTCCTACAGCATAGGAAAACTTGAAATACCGGGTAGCAATATTACTGCTACTGGGTGTGACCCTCTCAATTTGACACGAGTTGCCGGAGTATTTCAGGCTATTGGTGGATTTGGTGAGGCGGTTGCCGGGTATGGGTTCGCTTTTCTTACAGCGGAGACAGGTGTCGGAGTTATGTTCGGCGCCTCTGTAGGTACACCTGGTGTCGATCAACTTCAGGCAGGACTTCGTAAACTGATAACGGGGCAGGATACAGACACTCTAACTTCCACTGTCATGCAGAACGTTGAGGTCCCAAAAAACATTGCTAATTTAACAGATGCCGTAATATCAATTGGAGGTGTGGGCACGATTGGAAAAATTAAGGCGATGAATAATATTGTGAACAGTTGGAAATTCGGCGAGTTTAAAACGCTCACAAAGTGGAACCGCCAAATGGCAAAGCGAGGATGGACCGATCAACAAATCACTGAAGCAATGAATGGTGAACAATTCACGGCCGAAAACCTCGTGAACAAAAGCAACACAGCAACCAGATACGTGCATCCGGATAGCGGACGCTCGGTCGTAATTGATGACGTAACTAAGGAGGTAATTCATGTCGGTGGCAATGATTTCAAATACTGAAGCGACCTGTGTCTATGTTCGCCTGCTGGGCGAAGGAACGGTCGTGTTTCGACCGACCCCAGCGACGCCACTTGGACCCAGTACGGTAAAGTTACTGGCACCCAGCGACTACGATCCCGATGATGAGGACTGGGAATTTAAGCCTGGCACCATAGTGCAGATTGAACTACGAACGCTTGAAGGAGAACCGGCATACCTCGCGGTCACCTTGTCACCTCGTTACCAGGTGCCGCGTGGTAATAATGCCGTGAACCGTGTAGCCGTGTAGGGTGGGCAAACGTCCTTTGGCTTGCCCACCATTCATACCCGGAATTGGTGGGCAACGATAAACCTGTTGCCCACCCTACCATTTTAACATTCTAAGTTTCGGAGTGGACCAGACCTGTCAGGTCTTCCAGACCTGACAGGTCTAATTTTTCCCCTCATCCAGAATAATAGGTAGGGTGCGGTGCGTCCCACGCACCATTCTCCACTAGTCGACTGGACCAAACCGCTTTTTCAGACTGTTTATAAAGGGTATCATCATGTCATTCTTAACCGAAATCAAACGGTATTCCGAATTCACTCCAGACGAATTGGGAGAAGTCTGCCAATTTCGAAATCGAATTTATTTAGCCGAAGGCCGATTATAGTAATATCCTTATCCAGTTGTCCCATAATGAGTTTGGCCAGCCAGCAGGGATAACACCCCTCGAAGGGGTGTTATCCCTCGAAAAGTACAACAGTAGGTGAGTATTACTATAGCTGAAGGTTCAACAGAAATAGAATCGCCGCATCTTCCAGATGCTTCCGATGCCAACAGCGTTCATTTTATAGTGAGAAATCGGCAACCAGAGATAGTCGCCTATTCCCGCTTGATTCTCAGTAAAACGCCACCAGAAGTCGGTAGGTTTTGTGTCCAAGATTCAGGCTCGCGGAGAGGGAGAAACGTTTTTAAAGTTTCCAGATAGTTGCGCAAATCATCTCGTAAATTCTCAGCAGTTTGACGACCTTTTTGAAAGTAATGATGAAAGTGAACAGCGTTGCTATTCTGACTGAGTTGGTCTAGCAGCAATTGACAACCTTCAATTTTACTCCGAATATTGCGAGATTCAATGGCTTTAACGATTGGAAATTTTGCGCAACAGAATTTCAGTATAGCCGACCTTAACCAAATCCTCCACTGGTCCAATTTCTTTAAAACCCGCGCGTTGATAGAACAGTTTGGCTTTTTCATTGAACGAGGATACTAACACCCAGAGATTCTTTTGCGTAGTATAACTTAATTCCTGCTCAAACCAGTAGATAATTTGCGGGCCGATTCCTTGTTGTTGCCACTGCGGATAAATCGCCATCAACTCCAAATACGCCCCTCGTAACCAAGGGTAGCGGATACAGACTATTCCTATTACTTGTTTCTCCACCATAATTTGATATTTATAAAGACCGGGCTCGGTACTTAGCAGATAAGTTGATAACTGGTCGGCGGTGTAGCTTAACACGTTCCACGGCGACATTTGGGATAAATTTTGGCTGAGGAGAGTCACTTCCGAAGGAGATAAGCGGCATAACTCACCAGACTTCAAGGTATAGTGAGCGTGAGCAAATGCTTGGATTTTAGTCATATTGTGCGGTTCCTGAGTTCAATAGTTCAATAGTTCAATAGTTCAATTCGTGCCTTTACCAAACTGCTTATTGTATCTCGCATTATCACCTGGACGCAGCTCATAGCAGGTCTCAACGGCTTCGATACTTTGGGCCGAGTTAAGTAATTCACTGACGGTAACAAACTGGTAGCCTTGTTCGATTAACTTTGGGATAAACAGCGGTAAAGCGGCGGCGGTGTGATAGCCGTGTCCATTGGCATGGGCCACGATAATCGAGCCCGGCTGCACTTGATGTAAAACTATATTCGCAATGGCCTTCGCACTTTGTTTAGGGGAAGGGTCGGCGGTCACCACATTCCACTGAATAGCGGGTAAATTAAATTTAGCCAGTAGCGTTAACGCCTCTTGGTTACAAGTGCCGTAAGGGAACCGAAAAGTCAACGGTGTAGCAGGAATCTGGTTGAGTTTAGGGTCGAGGCCGGCGACACAATGGTCATGATGTAACTCTTCCCACAAAAATTTATATTGTGCTTGAGTCCATAAAATTTGTTGCTGCATTTCTTCAAGTGTTAACTTACGAAAATTACCGTGGGTCCAGGCATGGTTGCCGATTTCAAATAATGAATCCGCCATGAGTTGTTTGGTTGCGGTGGGATGTGATTGCATCCATTTGCCACCGGCATAGAAGGTAGCCTTAATGCCTTGACTTCTCAAGTAATTCACAATCTCAGTGTCATAACCGGATTGTTCCACGGCACTTTCACACAGATCGAAAGTGAGTGCGATGTGCTTATCGTTTGAAACGGTCTGGACCGAACGAATTGACTTCCCTAAGATTTTCTGAGAGCCGGCTGGTATGACCATTCCAAGGTTATCTGATAACGCCATCACCCCGGCGGAGGGTTTACGGCAATTTGGCTGTGACTGTGGGCAATGCTTATAGTGAATGATTTTTTTATCGGCTAAGGTGCCTTCTAATTCTTTGGTTGACCAGCACTTAGTTAGGATCGCTTGGCCACCAAAAGATGGCTGGTTACCTGACTGCGGTGTTGAACTCATTTGAGTTCCAACGACCGAGGAGATTGAGGGAGTAGTTTTTAGGGAGGTTATGGTTGAGGTCACCGGCGGAGTTGAGTGGGATACCGTTTGGGTCGTCTGAGTTGGCAGAAAATAATAGCAATTTACCAGCAGGAGCGAGAACACGGCTACCAGGAGGGAAATAAGTAAAGCAATTAAAAAAGTTTTCATACTAATAAAAAAATTTTCATACTAAGCAATAGTTTATAGTGCTTACCTCGTTACCAGGCCGCGCGTGGGAATGCCGCCGGGACGCTCTGCGTCCAGTAGTGATTCGGTCTATCCACTACTTCACGGTCGAATTTGGGTAGTCCCTACCAACCAATGGAGGTATTAAAAGACCGGAATAACACCCCTTCGTGGGGGTAGCCCTGCTTGACGAATTTAGAACACTTTAACCATGTTGGTAGTGAGAAAATTTGGCGGAGGACTTAGGACTGGCAGTCCTCAAAGGACTGCCAGTCCGGACCGCCGCTGAGGACTTAGGACTGGCAGTCATCAAAGGACTGCCAGTCCTGACCGCATCATCATCCACCTGTCATCACTACCACTAATTTTTGCTGTCCTAAACCGCAAAGGTTTAAGAAATCTTAACCTTTACCTGGTAACGAGGTAAGGAATTGTTCTCTTAACGTGAACAAGATTGTCACGCTAAGATACATCTCCCAAATATGCAAAATTTGGTCCAATGTTATGATTACCCTATTATTCCATTTCTTCAGGCGGTGGTGGCGGCGGCATTCCTTCTCCTTCGGCAAATGGTGGCGGTGGTGGCCCACCAAAATGCGGAGGAGGAGGAGGGGGGGGACGATGACGACGCATATCTTCGGCCAATCGTTGTCGATCTTGTTGATTCAATTGGTCTGCCACTGCGGCTAAAAATTGCCCCATTAATTTTTGAATCTCATCTTGTTGTTGCTGTAGCTTATTCAACGCATTAGAAAAAGCTGACGAATTAAACTCCTTGACGGTTAAAGTGTCAAACACAGTTTGTTGTGCCTGTTGCATTTGCTGATGTTGAGCACGCATAGCCGCTTTATGTTTCTGCATTAAAGGCGCAATTTTGGCCTGACTGTCTTCAGATAAGCCTCGTAGCATCTGCTTCAATCCTAATTTCATGGCACCACGGTCTGGAGGAGGATTGGGAGGCATCAATCGCCCTTGTCCCAAATAATTACCGACCATAAAACCACCTAAAAAGATATTAAAAGCCAATGAACACAACAACACAACAATAAAAAAAGTTTGTTTACGGTTATTCATAATCATTCATTCTAAAAAATCGCTAGAGGTTAAACCAAGTAGGCTAACTTCTTGCGCAAGCTCGACCGTTACAGAAGAAATTTGAGTCTCACCGTAAATACTTTGTGTAGAATAAAAACCAATCATAATACCCAATACTAACGGCAATAAAAAAGTGACGGCGGGTCGCCATAGATGTTCGAGCGGCGTGGTTCCTATAATCCATTGTAGAAAACGTTGCCAAATATCTTGAGTAGCCGTCGTCGTCCGCTGCACCGAGGCCAAAATACGTTGCCGTAACCATGGTGAAGGCGGCGGAATTTGCACCGTATCTAATAGGTTATCTAATGCCAAAGCCGCCTGTTGGAGTTGACGAGCAGTTTCTGAAGAGTCAAGTAATTGACGAGCCGCTATCTGATACTCCTGCGGCCAGCGTTTTACTTCAGCGCCATAACTTTCCAATAAATGAGCAAAGTGTTTGTCCTCTAGGGGGAAATTTTCTATGATTTTAGATTTTTTAGGTTGCTGGTTCATAAGTTGCTCCAGTATGAATAGTTTGCAGTTTTTGCTTTAAAGTCCTTCGACCCCTAGCCATTAAAGATTCTAAGGCGGCCACGCTGACGTTAAGTACTGCGGCCGCTTGTAAATTACTTAAACCTTGATAGTAACATAAAATAATCGCACTACGTTGCCGCTCTGGCAATTCCTGCAAAGCCTTTTCTACTTCTCGTGAAATATGTTCCTGTTGTAAACAGTCTTCTGGGGTGACTGTCGTGGAAACTAACTCTTGTATTTCTTCTAAATCAATATCCACGGTTTTTCCTCGATGCCGTCGGCGCAAATCGATACATAAATTATGAACAATCTGGTGTAACCAAGTAGATAATTTTGCCGCTCCAGGTTTCCAACGATTAGCGTGATTCCAAACTCGCAAAAAAGTTTCCTGGACCACATCTTCGGCATCATTAGTATTACCTAACATTCGTCTGGCAAAGGCGTGTAAAATCGTCAGGTGTCGGTCTATCAACTTAGCAAACGCTCGCTCATCTTGTTGTTGAATCAGTGACATGAGTGTGTCATCTGATAACTCGCTCATCTGGGTATCCTCAACCATAGACCATTATTTTATTTGAGATAGTTTCATAAACTTCATGACATAGTTTATTATTTTAGTTGTATTGGTAGTGTTAAGTCAAGACCATTAGTTTTAAGTTATTTAGATTGGAATGAAATTTCAAAGTGAGGTACGGGTTACGTACTCAAGATAGGGTACGGTTATGCAACTCCCCAGCCCCTCCTTGCTAAAAAGGGGTTGGGGAGGTGAGTAACCATGCGTAAAATGAGTTACTAATTGACTATTGTGCCGCAGCAGGTGCCATCGCAGGGCCTATTTTGCAAGGGCCTTGCAGGAAATCATTCTTAGTCACCACCCCATTCTCATCACAATCGAAGCGGTCAAAGATGGGCAAAATCGTCATAAACTCGGTTTGCGAAATTTGTCCATCTCCATTACCATCTAAACTGGTGAAACGAGCTTGAATATTTTGCTCTAATCTCTGAGCAAACGCATCCTTGCCCATAGACCGTCCCTGCATACCAGGAGGGGAATTACCACTCATAGTCGCACCGAACATTGGCGGACGCGGAGCGCCATTTTTAAATTCCTCTAAAGTAAGGAAACCATTCCCATCAGTATCCATTTTTTTGAAGCGATCCAAATGGACTGCTTGTACTTCATTAACCGTCAGTTGTCCATCTTGATTAAGATCGAAAGTAGCGAACTTCTCGTCCATTCTAGCAGAATTACCTCCCCCTCCTGGTCCACCTTTCATAAACATTCCAGAAGTAGCCTGGTTAGCGGTATCTGCTAACGCTAAATGAGTCGCCAGAGTAGTGGCAATCGCTATTGATAACATCGTAAGGGTTTTCATAATAACTCTCTATAACAAGGTGAATTAAACATAATTTCAAAGTCAATTCAGGTCAATTCAGAAAGTTTTGACCTGTTGTACTCACTTAAACGTTACGAAAATGAATATCTGTCGCTTTTAAATCTTAATTAGCTTAATTCACTTAATTAGCCTAATTATTTAATTATTTCAATTAGGCTAATTAAGTGAATTAAGCTAAATTATTTAACTCACCTTACGCCTGGTTAACTCAACCACCCCTAGCCCCTCCTTGCTAAGGCGGGGAATATCCCCTACGATTTTAGTGATGCTACTCCCCTCCTTACCAAGGAGGGGTTGGGGGTGGTAGTGCGTAAGCTAATTAATATTCGTTTTTCTCAACGCATTATTATACCAAATCAGCAACCTCACATCCTCTTGCAAAATCGTTTCTGGCAACCGTTGAGCAATGGCTATAATCGTCTTAACCTCCTGATGTTGCCAACAATATTTAAAACCAGCCCGAATGGCCTCTAAACGAAATAGACGCAAAATTTTTGGTTGAGGTGAAGTCGTCGTACACTTTACAGCAGCATTAGTCGCTGAAGGTGAGGGTATTGGCGATAAATATTGCCAAAATTCTTTGAGCAAAATTTTTTCGCGCAACTGCTCTAATTCGCTGGCAGATTGTGGGTCTGGGACATACCAACGGCCTTTGGCTGGCGCAATTAAATCGGCATCCCGGTCCTGACTATACCGCAAAGTAGTTACCTTGGAGGATAAATAGTGATAAATTGGAGCCGGCACCGGCCCTTGACCTTCGTAACAAAGAAAATTTTGCGCGAGTAATTCGGTCAATTCTAATAACTTTTCATGAGCTTGCCAACCGCTCAGTTGTTTAACAAATTGTGGATGCAGGTCTTGAAAAGTTTGTGGCGTTAACGTTAATTGTTGTCGTAACCAACGAATCGCTGTTACCTCGTCAGTGACCCTGATAGCGGGCATTACCACAGCCTTGGCCAGCAATCGTTTACGATCATATTCGGCAATCTGCTCTGGTAAAAAATACATCTGCTCCCTTTCAACTAACTGTTGGGTAAGCGCATGATAAAACTCCGGTGCCGTTAATGGCACAGTAGCTCCTCGGTGCAGATAGAAAGCCACTAGACGGTCAAATAGCGAATAATTCAAACGTTCTTCCTGCACTTCTATTATGCCCTGTCGCAAGACTGCCACCGGTAATCGTGTTAAATGAAATTTAATAAACTCCCAGCAGCCACTGACGGTATTGGCGATTAGTTTAAAAGATTCTTCTAGGCGCACCGGCATTTTGTAAGCACTGATCACCAGGTCTTGACTGACGGCACCGGGTGCCTTGCGTTGCGTCGGTGTTTTCGTCTGTTTATCCAACGTTTGTACTGTAGCAATGACCAAACCAGCTTGTTGCAACGTCGTTTGCACCGCCGACCAGATAGCATGTTGAGAATGATGAAATACTACACTCATCCAACGACCCGGTTTCAACACGCGATAACATTCCTGAAAACATTGCCCCAGCAGTTGTTGATACTCGGTTAAACTTTTGCCTTGAGTTTTACTGATAACGGCTTCCGTAGTGCGTTGAGTGAACACTCGGAGCCAAGATTCCCATAAAAAATTCAATTCGGAATAGAGCAAATTGCCTCCTAATGGGGGATCGGTAAAAATATAGTCAATACTGTTGCTAGGTAATGATAAAATGACACTGGAAGAGGTAGACAAAGTGAATGACGGTGAGGGTAACGGTAATGACCGCAACGGCTGTGTCTGCACGGCCTGCATGACCAATTTCAATCGCTCCTCAAATAATTTCAACGGGTTAGTTTCAAGGTGTAGAGAAGGTAAATATAATATTCCAGGTCGCGGTCCTGCCGCTATCCCGCCGCGGTTATCTTCCTTCAATTTGGACACCGCGAATTGATGTTGTTTCGAAGCTCGCGGTAAAATGCCGGTGACTAACCATTGACACTCGGTGCCGGCACTTAAACTAAACAGGGTCCCTAGCGTTAGTAAATTACGTGGAGTATAAAAATGATGAGCTTGAGTAATACCTAATTGCTCTAAGGCACTGGTATTATCCCCCGCCGGTATCGTGTCAGTGGGCACCGCCGAGGGACGATGCACCGGTTCGATATGTTCAATTCTCGTCAATAAAGCTAAATCGATGGCATCGGGTAATTTTTCATAACGTTGTTGATAGATGGAATAATTGATGAGGACCGGGATTTTTTTCGCTTGTGGTCTCATTGGGGAGAGATTCGAATCAAGTCGTGTGCTCCAAGCACGATCTAATTCGCGTTTAGTCAACCCAGTTTGACAGTGCGGACAGGTAAATTTATCTTTGAGTTTACCTGCGGCCTGATCCATTGCCACTTCCCAAAAAATAATCTCGGTAGTGCAATGCGGACAAACGAAGACATCGGACCAAACGGTGTAGTTAACCTGTCCTAACACTAACCCGGTCGGCTTAGGTAATTGACCCTGTAATACCTTTAGAATTTCCTCTGTCGTCATTTCTGAAGAGGAAGGAGTTTCCGACACCGCATGTACCGTTTGATACATCCATCCCCAACGCTTCTCAGCAGTGTGCAAAATTTTAGTGGCGCAGGCTTCCAACTGAGTGACTGCGACCGGGGTATTATAATGATAGGCAATAAACGTAGCCGCCGGGGATAATTCATTGAGAATAGCCTGGCGAGTACCTAATTTAGAAAATGGATACCAGCGGTTTTTACCATAAGCATCCTCTTCCAATTGCAAAATATTTCCTGCTGGATCCACTTGATACCATAAAGCCGCAACGGCTGCTCGCTCGCCACAAAGTTGGGCCGCCACGCCCGTCATACCACTTCCCGCGAAGCCATCGAAGACCAGATCACCAGGCTGAGTGTAGTGTAAAATATAGCGCATAATAGCTTGGGGAGGAACCTTGGTATGATAGGAGTGGACCTTATACCAAGGATCGTCTCGCCCTTCACTCACGGCGGAGGCAAATGACACCCTTTGATAAGTATCAATCGCCGGCTGATAAGGTGTGCCATAATGTTTGATAATTGCCTGGAAAAACGGATTAGGGCAAGCGGTATAATAAGGAGGGTCTGATAATTTCAAAATCTCGGCGAGATTACCTGCTGGAAAACCAACGACTGCTTGCCAACGTTGCCACAAATCTTTAGCTTTATCAAATAATTGCATTTGTTCAGCCAATTTCCATAATTGCGCTTCTTCTCCCCAGGGCCAAGATTTCATGGTTTGCAGAAGAGTCATGGTGGCGATGGTGGTGGTAAACGGAATGCCAGTTAATTTTTGTTGAAGCTCCTCCACACTTTCACGTAATTGGCCTAAAAAATAGTGGCAGCGAGCTTGATCATCGTCGAAAGTGAGGCCAAGACAAGTAATTGGAAAAGAGGTAGATGGCGGTCGAAATAATACTGGCACTGGGTCAAATGGATGAGCCATAAAAATAGTTCCTAAGTGGGTAGGGTGCGTCCTACGCACCATTCGGTCAGCGCACGGTGCCAGAATGGTGCGTAGGACGCACCCTACTTTTCTAAGATTACCACCGCTACCGCTACCCCGGCGCTGTGAGAAATACTTAGATGAATTTGAGTCACTTCGAGTTGCTTGATAATCTCGGCGGTTTGACCATGAGGAGTAATATAAGGGGCGCCGCTGTCTCGATTTAGCACTTCAATATCTTTAAACGTCACTTGTTGCGCGAAACCAGTACCGAGGGCTTTCATCAAGGCTTCTTTGGCCGCAAATTTGCCTGCATAGCGTTCGACCGGGGACCGGTAACGTTGACAGATCGCAATTTCTTGAAGAGTAAATAGACGGTGACTGAAATGGTCGCCATGTTTAGTTAAACTGTTTTCAATTCGACTCTGGTCGGTGATGTCAATGCCAATACCAATAATCATAATAGTCCACTTATTTTGTCCTCACCCACTCACCGCCGACCACTCTCTAACGGCGTTGGAGTCCAAATCTTCAGATTTGGCAACGCCATCTCACTTTGAGCAGTCTCGTCCAAAGCTGAAGCTTTGGACTCCAACGCCGCGTTGTCCAAAGCTGAAGCTTTGGACTCCAACGCGGCTTAACTTAATGATCGTGGGGTTGGGGGTGAAGGCCGTGACGAAGGAGAGCGGTTTAGAGTCTTCGTTGCAATAAAACCTGAAGTTCCTCAGCAGTCAACTCAATCGGATTAGTTTTCATACTACCACCGCGACAGTTAGCCACGACTTTGGTGAAGTCTGAAACTTGCATTCCGTAGTGACTTAATCTAGGTAAGTCTAATCGTTCGGTCCATTGTCTCAAAATGTTTACCAGCGTGGTTAAGGCTTCTTCCTGTGACAAAGAGTGACCCGCACTGAGGAGATTACCGACCGCCGCATATTTGGTTAAAAACGGACTGTGAGGAGCACGTTGTGTTAGCGCACGGAGATTAATCTCAGTAGCTTCGGCCACTAAGGTGCCACAAACGACTCCGTGCGGAGCGGGAAAAAACGCTCCTAATGGTGAAGCTAAACCATGGACGACACCCAGACCGGCCTGGGCCAAAGTAATCCCTGACAGTAAAGCCGCATAGGCCAATTGAGAACGGCCGCACCGGGTGGCCTCTGGCTGTTTATTTTCCCACGCGGCCCAAAAGCCGTCGCGAAATGCGGTCATGCCAGACCAAGCTAAAGCGTCAGTGAATGGGTTAGCATTGCAGGACACATACGATTCCAATAATTGGGTGAACGCATCCATGCCATTGGCGGCGATTAATTCCGGTGGACAAGAAGCCAATAAGGTAGGATCAATCACGGCCAATTGTGCCACTAAGGTGTCATGGCGGAAAGATTTCTTAAAACCATTCTCTCCTCGACGACTGATGACCGCGTTTTTCGAAGCCTCACTGCCAGTGCCCGCAGTGGTGGGTACTGCAATAAAAGGTAAAGCCGGTCCTTGATATGGAATACCTTTACCTACCCCTTCTAAATGGTCCATGACCGAATTGCCATGAGGTAACAAACCAGCAATCGCTTTAGCCGCATCTAAGACGCTACCACCACCAATGCCAACTACCACTTCAATGGCTGGTGAGGATGAGTAATAAGTGTTAACCATGTCATCCACTAACTCCGGAGAAGGTTCGGTAGTAACCGTAACGGTTTCCCATGACCGCATGTGGTCACGCAGTCCACGTTGTAAATGTTCCCAGTGGGGAGTAGCACGAAAGGAATTAGCACCGGTGACTATGAGTAACCGTGTTCCATAATTCGCTAGATAACTGGGCAGGTGATTAATTTGTCCTTCACCAAATTGTATGGTTGGTAACCGACTGCATGTAAAAGGAGAAATAGGCATCATAAGGGATAACTTTATTTAGGAAACAGGCCAATATAAGAAACACCTTCACGCGGTTTCGCCATTAGCGGTGCCACCTTATCGCGCCAAGTAAGATAATGTGCAGTTTGCTTATGGGCCGCGGCAGCTTCAGCCGAAACGTAGGCTTCGTAGAGAATAAATTTATTAGCTTCCTGTGCATCTTGTAAAACATCAAACCGACAATTGCCTGGCTCTTGAATCGAGGCCGCATGATTAGCGTGAGTGGCTTCTATAAAGTCGTTAAGGTATTCTGGTTTTACGTAAACGTGAACTAGGGTAACGTGCATGAATATTTCTCCGTTGAGAATTGTTTTCGATTTTGCCCTCACCCCCGGCCCCTCTCCCAGAGGGAGAGGGGAGTGTAGCTAAAATATTGGTTTTCTCCCATCTCCCTTTGGGAGAGGGGCCGGGGGTGAGGGGAGAGCACCCTATTTCCTCTCTCTTGCTATCGCCCGATAACCAATATCTCGGCGATAATACATGCCCTCCCAACTCACTTGGTTGACTAAGGCATAAGCCTTGGTTTGCGCTTCACTGGCGGTTTTACCCAAGGCACAAGCACATAAAACTCGTCCTCCCGTAGTGATCACTTGTCCATTTTGCAATTGGGTCCCGGCATGAAAAATTTTACCTTCCAACTGACTGGCTGACGTTAGACCCTGAATGACTGCGCCTTTAGTGTATTCTCCTGGATAGCCACCGGCTACCATGACCACTCCCATCGCAGTCCGTGAATCCCATTCGGCTTTCACTTCGTGTAAACGACCTTCCAGAGCGGCTAAACATAGTTCGACTAAATCAGACCGTAATCGCATCATCAGCGGTTGAGTTTCGGGGTCGCCGAGTCGACAATTATATTCCAATACTTTCGAATTACCTTTGGCATCGATCATTAAGCCGGCATATAAAAAACCAGTATAAGGATGTCCTGCGGTAGCCAACCCTCGTATCGTCGGTTCAATAATTTTAGCCATAATCCGCGCATGAATGTCTGGTGTCACCATGCCGGCGGGAGAATAGGCGCCCATGCCACCGGTATTAGGACCTTGATCATGGTCATCACGAGTTTTATGATCTTGGGAAGTGACTAAGGGTAAAATATGTTCACCGTCGGTGAGGCAAATAAAACTAACTTCTTCTCCTTCTAAAAATTTTTCAATGACGATTTGTTGACCCGCGGGCCCGAAAGTATTATCAACTAACATGGCACGCACTGCGACCGCGGCTTCAGTTTGGGTGTGCGCGACGGTCACGCCTTTGCCGGCCGCTAAACCATCGGCCTTGATCACAATGGGGACCCCGACTTGTTGCAAGTAAGCCAGGGCTTTATCCACCTCGGTAAAAATCGCATAACTGGCCGATGGAATATAATGACGAGCTAAGAAATTTTTGGCGAAGACTTTAGAACCCTCTAATTGAGCAGCCGCTTGGGTGGGGCCAAAACAGCGCAGACCAGCTTGTTGAAACTGGTCCACAATACCAGCAACTAAGGGCGCCTCAGGCCCAACTAGAGTTAACTCAATCGCGTGTTGTTGCGCAAATTGGAGTAACGCCGGAATATCCGTGGCGCTGATCGAGACGTTTTCAACTTTGATTTCTTGAGCGGTGCCAGCATTACCTGGGGCCACGAAAACTTTTTGTACTGTTTCGGATTGTGCAACTTTCCAGGCTAACGCATGTTCACGTCCGCCATTGCCAATGATTAAGATGTTCATGAATTAAACAGGTTATAGCCAAATAGGTAAATTTAAAATTATCAAATAGATACTATCGTTTAAAACGCTAGTCGGTAGTTCCTCCAAACCAATGGAGGTGTTAACATTCAATGGGTTATCAAAAACCAAAGGTTAAGATTTCCTAAACCTTTGCGGTTTAGGAAAGCGAAAAATGCTGATAGTGATGATGTGGTCAGGACTGGCAGTCCTTTGAGGACTGCCAGTCCTAAGTCCTCAGCCAAATTTTCTCACTACCAACATGGTTAAAGTGTTCTAAATTCGTCAAGCAGGGATACCCCCCGCGAAGGTGTTATCCCGGTCTTTTAATACCTCCATTGGTTGGTAGGGACTACCAACTTTTTGGAACCATATATAGTAATATCCTTATCCAGTTGTCCCATAATGAGTTTGGCCAGCCAGCAGGGATAACACCCCTCGAAGGGGTGTTATCCCTCGAAAAGTACAACAGTAGGTGAGTATTACTATAATATCAACCCGCGGGTAAGTCCTGATGACATAAAATTCCTTTAAGTATCCCCCATATCTCCGCCAAATCTTCTGGAAATCTAAAGGTATGACACGCTTTGCTGATCTGCTTTTCTTTTCTCTTTAATACGGCGAATCGCCAAAGTTCACCTATCGTTATGGCACCATATAACACCGTTGCCGAGGTCTGGTCTTCATATTGGTCTAAGGCAATCAATTCCGCGGCTAATTGATTGAAACCACGGTCCAATTCTCCTCTTTTGGCTTCAATGATGATTAACTGTTGGGTGGAACGAATTAAATAGTCAATCGTCCCACTCAAATGGTCGTCTATTTCGATGGGGTATTCTAGGTATAATTTAGCTACCAGCGGGCGAATGACTTCCTGTAACACGGGTGCAATGATAAATTCTCGTTTTGCGACTTCACTGTGAAGAGTAATTTTGGGGAGTAATTCATAATAGGAATTGGTTAAGCGGTCAATCACTACTTGGTTTAACTCCTGACTGATAGGGAATTGAATGTCGGTGACGCAAAATGAGTAACCCAAAGCGTTGATAATTTCTTCAGTGGGATAACTGAGATAAAAGTAATCACTGAAGGTATATTTTTTCCCAGTTTTGAAAATGCTTCGATTCATAGTTTGTCGGCAAACTGCGGTTTACCATTCTCCAGAGTTCATGTAAGGTATAGTAGAATGGGTAGGACTGTGAAATTAAGAAATAGAGACACTTCGCAGTTTATCCGGCAGACTTTCTACAAAGTAGAGTGCTTTTTGGTAAAGTTGATAGATTTCATCAGTCGTCTTTCCTAAAGAAAACGTACCAAAGTCTTGATGTACTAGACTGTTTCTGTTACGACCAATTTCAAGAAAGGCTTTAACTGACTCCTCCAGTTTTATATCATGTTTGATCTCATTGGTCATAAAAGTCTTAAAAGTTTCGCCAAACAGTCCATAAAATTGATTAGCATTGGTGGCTTCCCAATTAAAAAGCGTATGATATTGCCTACGAATAGCTTTATTCTCTACCAATTTTACTACTCGCTGGTTCTCTTTTGCAACTTCACGAACGAAGGCGAGAAGATGCTCGGTTATACGTGATTCAAAATAGCTTGCTGTAGCCAATAGCAAAGTCTTGGAAAAATTTTCATTCGCCGTATTACAAAAGGAAATCTGGCCATTTTGGTCAAGATATGAAACTAAATCTTGAAATTCATGGTAAAGACGGTCCACAATGGTATCATTCTTCACAGCCACGTCCTAGCTTAAAGCATATCTATAATTTGGCTGGCACGCTCCAAACGGGTTTTGACGTTAGCCTTACTCATGGTGCCACCCGCTTGAGAAGCGGCCAGAAACTCTTTATCGGTCTTGAGTTGTTCAATCTGGTCCTTGAGAACGGGGCGAATCTTCTTATCAAGCGGCTTGCGTTTTTGAAAAGGTTCTCGGCACACCGCAACAAATACCGCTTCAAACAGCGCTACATTGAAACGATTATTTTTGAAGAACAGCGAATCGGGCAATTTTTGACACTTTTTCAAAAAGGCTTGAAACAATTTCTCAAGATACTGATTTTTTTGCGCATCATCATGTTCTTTACACTGTTTGGCAAACTGATTGAGAAACTTTTTTAAGGGAGAGATGTAATTGTCCTCATCGATCAGCATGGCAAAACTGCGAAGCAAAACTTCCACGTCTTCCAAATGCGAACTGGGTTCAGGTTGACATAAAACACGTCTCCATTCTGGCAATGTATTGATTTTCCTTAACATGTCTTGAAAGCCGGACGGATACAATGTGATACGAATTTCTTGCGACAATAGATTCATCCCACCGGTGTTGAGACGCTTGAAAATCTCATAGACGGCTGAATCATCGTCTTTCGGCGCGTTCTGTTTCACAATGACATTGCGCAAGAGTCTCATGTCAAATTGAAATTTGTAATCGGCCAGAGTCGTATATTGAAGACCATTAAATTTATTTGACTGCTTAGGCACATCTGTTGGGAGAGTCAACCTGAAATCAGTAAAGTAATTGTCATCTTCTAACAAGTTAGGAAGCATCTTGTCAGCGTCTGATCCATGTTGATCAAAAAAACGTCTTAATTCCGCACGTTTGTCAGTTTTGGGAAACCGTTCCTTGATGAAATAGTAAATTGACAGAAGCCGCTGTTGTCCATCAATGACCAAAAACTGGTTACGACCTGCTTCATAGAGAAAAATTTGCGGGACCGGCAAACCCAATATCAGTGATTCGATCAGTTTGGAAGCTTGGCCAATATCCCAAACATAATTGCGCTGAAATGACGGTATTTTGAAGACACCATTTTCAATACAGTTGAAAATAGTTTGAACATTGAAATCGTTAGGGGTAGCGGTTAAATCATATTCATCAATTTGAAAATTATCACTGTCATCGTCACCGTCGTCAAACCAGTTGTCATTATTGGAAGTATTCAATTTACTAGGCATACTCATGAGTGAGTCCTATTTGTGGTTAAGACCGTTGTTTTTGTTCCTGACTAATTAATTTGCTTTAAAAGTTTACTATCATTTTCTTGAAACCAGAGATAATCTGACCATCCATCTTCAGTAAAGGTTAATTTCATGGTTCTATGAGTTCCCGTTCAAACACTCGACCGGCCCTGGCTTCTTCAATCGAACGTCTTAAATGTTCGGCATTGACAGGATTGGAGAGTAAGTAAGGGACCAGCAATAAATAGATAGTCCCTGTTGGTAAGTACTGAAGTATAAATTTTCTCGTATTTTCTTTCGCCCCTCTCCCTCTGGGAGAGGGGTCGGGGGTGAGGGAAAATACCGCAAAATTTCTGCTTCAGTACTTAGAAGCAATCCCTGGTGGTTGCCCTTACGTAAAAGTTTAAATGGACCATCTATTTATTGGTGGTCCCTAATCTGTAGCATCCTCTGGGCCAATAAACAAGGTACCTTCGCCGTTGCTGTCATCAAAATTGATGTCATACAGCACCCCATTTTCGAAGTAAGTAAACGAACTGCCATCATCATCTGAACTCCAATCCTTGTATTCTCTAATGATGTCATCAGAATTTTGACATTCCTCATTCTGTTTGATAATTGCTAGAATTTCGGCAATTTCGGTTTGAGTAATCACCATAATGATAAAACAAACTCCTTGATTAAGAATTAACCAAAAAAATAGAGACGCAAGCAATAGTGCCTACGTCTCTACTCATTATACCCTAACAACCATAGTAGTGTGGTCTGTTACTTCGCGGTTGGTTTACTCACCAAATCCACATGGGGTACTTTCTTCAACGACCACTTCTTGGACTGCTTGTCATACGTGGAGTTAACAAAGCACTTCCAATTTTTCTCGTCCACCAGGTTGAAATCCATCCGATAGTAAAAGCCCGGATAACGGGATTCTTCACGGAATTGAATATGCTTCATGTGAGCCTCAGCCGTGATGATACGGTGATAATTTTCCCAAGCCCGAAGCAGTTCATGCAGGTCTTTCGCACGCATCTTCAAAGAGTCTTCCTTGAGCATCTCCAGTTTATTTTCGCATACTTGTAACATGTGCGCATTGGTTTGATACCAAGTAGCCACACCCGCGCAATATTCATCCATCATTTTTTGCAAGCGGAATTGCAACATCTTGGGGGTGATGTAATGGGGGTTAATATCAATCGCCGTGGTGTAATCTTTGTTTTCTAAGAAGTTACGGACTGGGCGATAAATCTCTTCCACCAATTCTTGTACTGGAGTATCCAGTTCGGGTTTCCAATCCTTGTTATCTAAGGCATATTTGATCATCGCTTTGGCCGCAATACGACCTTCGGCATGAGAACCAGAGGAGAATTTATGACCAGAAGCACCCACGCCATCACCCGCGGTAAAGAGACCTTTGATAGTAGTCATGGAACGATAGCCCCAAGACCATTCGGGTGGTGCCCCGACATCGGTGGGACCAGAGACCCAAATTCCGCAACAACCAGAGTGAGAGCCGAGTAAGTAAGGTTCAGTGGGCATCAACTCCGACGGTTTCTTTTCTGGCTCAATGTTCTCACCAGCCCAGACACCAGCTTGACCAATACACATATCTAAGAAATCTTCCCAGGCTTCCGCTTCGAGATGTTTAATCTCTTTCGGAGTCATGGTCTCAGCCAACTTAGCTAAAGCGGTGGGGGTATCCATGTAAATAGGGCCACGACCGGCTTTCATTTCGTGCATCATGACATGGTTACGTAAGCAGGAAGCAGGTACTGCGGCTTGACCATAAGGAGGATATTGCTCTAGGAGGGCCTTATTTTTGGTGATGTAATCTTCACCTAACGCATTCGTGGCCTTAGCTTTGAAGAGCAGGAACCAAGCACCAACTGGTCCATAACCATCTTTAAACCGTGCGGGCACGAAACGATTTTCCATCATGGTTAATTCAGCTCCAGCTTCGGCCGCCATCGCATAGGTAGAACCGGCATTCCACACAGGATACCAAGCACGACCAGTGCCTTCACCAACTGAACGTGGACGGAATATATTAACGCATCCTCCTGCCACTAATAAGCAGGCTTTGAATTTATAAACACAGACTTTGTGTTCACGCACGGAGAAACCGACGGCCCCAGACACTCGTTTGGGATCATTTTTGTCATTAACCAACTTGACAATGAAAATACGTTCTTCAATATTGTCCGCGCCTAGCACTTTTTTCGCAGCTTCGGCGACAATCCACTTGTAGGATTCGCCGTTAATCATAATCTGCCACTTCCCAGAGCGCACTGGCTTGCCACCGTCTTTCAGTGATTTGCCTTCATCACCAGGTTGCTTCCAAATGGGTAAACCCCATTCTTCAAACAAATACACGGAATCATCAACGTGACGACCCACATCATACGCTAAATCATCACGGGTAATACCCATTAAGTCATTAGCCACCATACGCGCATAATCCGCTGGATCCTGTTCACCTAAATAGGTGTTAATGGCCGAAAGACCTTGAGCCACCGCACCAGAGCGAGACACCGCGGCTTTGTCAACTAACTTGACTTTGAGGTTAGTACCTTCGATCCAACGCATAAGCTCATACGCGGCACCACAAGCGGCCATGCCACCACCGATAAGTAAAATATCAACTTCTTCCTCAACCACTTGAGGATTACCAAAAGTTCCTACGTCTGCCATAATTGTCACCTAAACTGTTAATTGAATTGTGTTTAATTAAAAAGTTAAACCTACACTTGCTAGTGCGCCAGTGATACTCGCTTATGTTATAGCCGAATCAGTTGGCTACGATCACCTTTCAAATTGGTACCGGTGGTGAAAAAGCCTGGTTTATCCAGATTGGCCATATCAGGTTTAGGCTTGCCTGTATAAGGATCGATAGAACCTTCGGGGGTGGTACGGATAGGGAACTTGAACCGTTTCATATTACCGTTGCGGAACTTAATGGTCCACACAATGGAGTCACTACCACGCATCGGTTGCACCGACGCGCCCAAAGGCACGATGTCAGCATAGTGACGAACTTCGATAGCGGCTTGTGGGCAAATCTTGACGCAAGAATAACACTCCCAACATTGCTCGGGTTCTTGATTAAACGCCTTCATGGCATTGCCAGTTTCAGAGCCATCTTTATCTAATTTCATTAAGTCATGGGGGCAAATATACATGCAGGCAGTTTTATCTTGACCTTTGCAACCATCACATTTTTCAGTACGTACATAAGTAGGCATTGAAATGTCTCCTCCTCGATATTATTACTGCACTTTAGAAAGTAAGCTGTCACCACCGCAGTAACTATGGTGACAACATTGACGATAGAATCAGAGTCAAGCTATTTCAGAATATGGAAAGCAGGTTTTTACTTATTTGGTAGTGTTGAATCGGAATAGTGATACAAACTTATCACTCTTTCGTGTCTTTACCTGTTACCTTAGTCCGGTTCCGTAACTTTTAGCTCGAAAATTCGGAACTTCTTAATATTTACCATGAAAAATTTAGGTACCGAGAAGCACCTACGGCTAATTATTAGGTTATGAAGCTGAATAGTTTAGATATTGCCCCAATAATTTTTCAGTCTAGTGATTAATAATACTAATTATACTATAGTGAATAATACATTAGTATTCTTTAATTTTAATATTAAAGAAAAAGCTAATGAATGCCAAGCTAAATTATTCTTTGTTTATATAAAAATAATTTATGTATAATTTTTTTACAATTTTTGGACTCATTTGGCGTTCACAATGCCATTAAGCGTCCCACGAACCACTTAGGCACCGTGCAGTTTTTCGAGTGGTGCGTGGGATACCACCCTACAATAACACGATAAATCAAAATAAGTTTCCAATATTTACTCCCCCAATTAATACTGATAAATAATTTACTTATAATAAGTATTATTGTAATCAGGTATCTTAATTCTAGCTTATTGGTCAACTAATCAATCCTATAGCACCAAAATTTTATCACTGCCAGGAGTCCAAAGCGAAGCCTTACTAGGTCACAGACAGAGACTCTTGAACCACCACCCATGTTACCTCTATAAATACTACCCTCTCACCTTAGTTTGGAGGGACTACCCAAGCACCGTTTTAGGCTTGGTGTATGACGCTTCGCTTGTACACCCTACAAATTCTTTCCTTTTCCTTCAGATTTCAGTAAATTCACCATTTCTCGCAAATCAGCATTTTGTTGTGTTAAATATTCGACTTGAAGACGAGCTTTTTCGAGTTCATGTTGTAATTGGAGGAGTTGTTCAGATGAAGAATGGCAATACCAATTTTGACAATGATTACTATGAGTTCCTCCAAAATTAAAGATATTTCTCTCATTAGGGTCTATCAACTCCGCCAAATCTATTTCAAACATCTTAGCAATCTCTTCCAATCGGGGAATCGATAGTTTGGTTTCGCCGCGTTCAATACTGCCGTAAGCACTCGGTGATATATCTAATCGATGTGCCACTTCTTCCTGTGACCATTTTTTAATGTGACGAATAAATCTTATTTTTCATTGAGTTGCATAATGATAGCGGTTTTGTCGGTGAAATAACGATAAAAGCGTTTGTCAAATGGATAACTGATTTATTAGATTGTAAACTGCTTTATTCACTGATTCAATGTTTTTAAATTACTGCATTTTTTGGAGGATAATTATGATGCAATTCAAACGTGGTGTTTTTCGCTGCTTAGGAATGGTCGGCAGCGTGATGTGGTTGATGAGTTATACTGTGCAGGCGGCAGATACCGTTTTATTAGACCCTGCGACTTTGGCAGTGGGTACGACTTTGGGAGAGTATCTGGTCGTGAAGGAAAGTTGTCCCGATCCTGCTAGAACAGATTGCCAAGCCACCGAGAAAATGAAGTATATCAGTGCGGTCACTGGGAGAACTGGCAAAATTGAGTTTGCGGTCAATCTCACGGATAATTTTGAGTTGGATGTGAATGTGGATTGGAAAGATTTTGCGCAACAAAAGACAATTACTTTGTTTAAAGCGGTTGGCGATAATACCAGTTCGCTTTACGTTACCTTTTATTATAATGGGGGGAGTGACATAGCGTTTACTGCCGGTCACGATAACTCAAACGGTAGTCTCGGCTGGCAATGGAATAATTCTATCAACGACGTTGAATTGTCTGCAAAAAATGGTACCGCTTTTCTCAACATCAATGGTAGCCCTTTTAAGGATAGATTTGGCAGAGGTGATACCGTTGCTTTAGACACGAGCCAACCTTTCGTTAAGTTAGTTATTGCAGGAATTAAAGAAACTGACCGCTTATTTGAAGTGACTCTCAAAGGTGGCACCGGAACCGGCACGACTCCCTCTGGTGGCGGTGATTTTGACTCTGGCAAACAAGCCGGCATTCAACAATGTCTGACTGACCCGGTTTCTTGTGGAATTAGCGTGACGAGCAGTGGTACAGGTGGGACACATGCTAACTTTAACCCAAGCACTGGAGAACTTTATATTCCCTTCGTCGATGTCCCCGGCGTGTTTGGAGGAGTGCAAACCTATGAAGTCTATTTGATGCAGCAACCGTTGACGTTTACTTTTGATTTAGATGTTAATCGGGTCATACCTAAGTAAATATTCGGTAATCCCTACCAACTAATGGAGGTATTAAAATTTAGGTGCTAACTTTCCTAAACCTTAGCAGTTTTAGGTTTCTTAAACCTCACTGGTTTAGGAAACCTCGGCGATTCTAAGTTTCCTAAACCTCAAAGGTTTAGGAAACTTTGAGCTTTGATAACTCATTGAATGTTAACACCTCCATTATCTCGTTCCCACGCGCCAGCGTGGGAATGCCGTGAGCAACGCGCCAGCGTTGCGGGAAAGGGACGCTGGCGCGTCCCGACGGCATTCCCACGCTGGCGCGTGGGAACGAGAAAAAGGTAAGGTGCGTCCCACGCACCATTCTGACTTTAGAAATGGTGCGTGGGACGCACCCTACACTTGGGGCTTAACGGCAATGGCAGTGCGGCTAATAGGGACCACCCACCTTTATGGAGACGCAATCACCTCTACCCATCGATTCCGTTCGCGTCCTTCCTTAGTCGTACTATCACCGCGGGGGGACTGGTCACCTTTTCCTGCAATCGTTATCCATTCCAGTTTCGCACCTTGACTGACGAGATAATCTCTCACCACTTCGGCACGCTTCAGCGAGAGTTTAGCGGCGTGTTTTTCGGTGCTATCAGCGTATCCAATAATTTGGATTATCAGTTGGTCGCGGGTCAAATTCGAAAGCAATGCCTTCACCCATTGGTCCAAGTCATTCTTAGCTTCTTTGGTCAACGCAGTTTGACCGTCGGCAAAGAAAATTTCCACCTGAACACGTTGCGGTTCGAACGACGCTTTACCCTTATTAGCCACCTCTGGTCCTGTGGAACGATGGTCTGCCTCTTTTGCAGAGGATGTTGTAGCCCCGGCTGGAGGTGGTGCTTGGAAGGCGATTTCAGGTGCCGGCTGGAGTTTTTCGGCTTTGTTCTCTTCAATCATCGCCGCCTTCTCGTCGTAGCCTGGTTGGATCGATAATGCGGGTGAGGCTACCACCTCAGTGGCGGCTGCCACCGGTTCTTCAAAATAGGCTGGAGGGAGTGCCGCGGGTGCGGGTGCGGCGCGTGAAGATCCTGATAAACCTCTTGCAACTCTTGCAACTATCGGTTTCGCAGACGACTCTCCAAACACGCCTTCGTATGACACGCCTTCAGGCATTTCCACGGGTTGTACCACCGTTTGCGGTTGGCCTGCTGGATTGACGACATTCTCCTCCACGGCGACAAAACTGGTCCATTGGGTCATCAAGCGGAAGGTCAAACCCACTTGCGTCACTTCTTCTACCAAGGCTGCCGTTTGGCCTAGTTTGACCATGGAGTCCATCAATTCCTGAACTTTTTGCCGGGCCCACACGGTGGCCATTGCTTCATGGGCTGATTCCTGTGGCGGGAGACGGATAGGCAACGTTTGTTCATAAGGCTGCTTCCCTAACTGACCGCGGATGACCACCTTCTCTTTGCCGCCCTTGGTATAACGCCCTTGGATGCGAATCGGCTGACCGGCCCATAAATCTGGAATATTAGCAGGATACAGTTGTTCCACATCTAATTTGCCCCAGTCAATGGTGATATATCCCAACGCGGGACGGTCCACGCGGCTAAAAAATCGGTCTATCACCGCGGTACTGTCTTCATCTTGACGCACATAAAACGCTTCACCACGTCCCACTTTCGCGGCCCCTTCTAAGAGGTAACGATTGACGGCAGATCCGACTCCTAAACTAAATACTCGTGCCCCCCGTCTTTCCTGTTCAATCGTTTGTAGAATGCGTTCCTCATCTCCCACATAGCCATCGGTCAATAAAAACGCCAGGCGCAAATAGCCGTCCACCGCCGGTTGCCCTAACGCTTCCAAAATCCCTTGTCGCATCTCGGTGCCACCGCCACCTTGCAAGTTGTCCACATATTGCATAGCCTCCTCCGCGTTGGCCGAGGTATACGATTTCGGACGATTCCATAAAGTCCCGGTGTCTCCCGCGAAACGGACCACGTTGAACGTATCACTAGAACGCATGCCCTTAATCAGTTTCCGCATCGCTTCTTTAGATTTCTCGATGGGAAAACCACTCATGGAACCGGAGGTGTCCACGATAAAAATCAGTTCGCGTGGTATCACTTCTGCCTCGGTAACGGTTCGTTGAGGTTGGATAATCAAGGTGAAGAAGCCACCCCGTTCATCATGGTGGGCAATGGTGGCCATTTCTGGTGCCTTGCCGGCGACTTCGTAACGTAACACGAAATCTTTATTGGGTAAGGTATCAGAAGGATGTAACTGAAGAGTTTTCGCATGGTTGGAAATCTCAGTTACGTCAATCTTATGAGAGATCGACAACAGATTTTGAATAGGCACGCCCGCCTCTAAGTTGATGGTCAGAGAAATATCGTGACCGGTGCGTTCTCCTGGTTTGAGAACGGGGGGAGTGATTTTAGAGGCATCAGGCACGACATTGGTATCTTTCGACCATCCCGTACCAGTTTGCCCGGTGACGGTTTCGCCAGGAATGTAACGGGGGCCTACTACCATAGGGAAGACCAATTCATAATTACCTTCCGCATATTTGAGGATGTTCACATAGCGAATGGTAACAAGAATCTCGTCGCCAGGGAGAATATTGGCCACCGATTGCGTGAACACATTGGGACGTTCTTGTTCTAACAAAGAGGCCCGTTGTCCTTGACGTTTGGCTTGTTCATACATTTTCCGCGCCTCCTCACGACGTTTAATCAGACCTTTGATGACCCGGTTGCCAATGGTCATCTGCATGTCGTCCACCGCGGCATCTTCTGGCAACGGAAAGGTATACACCGCTTCTATCGGTTTGTCAAACGGGTTATGATACTTCTGGGTCACCGTGGCCCGTGCGACAAATCCTGACACGTCGATTTGCACCGCGGTATGTTGTAACGGCATTTCTAGTTTTTGGTCAGGTGCTTTACCTCCCAATTGTGTCACCAGCAGCGAACCAGGATTCATCTCCATGGCCAATTTTCCTGGGCGTTGGTCTTGTGGAGAAAAACTATCTGCACGAGTATTGGCGCAGGCTGATAAGACTATGAGAGTGGTAAAAACTGCAATGAAGAATTTAAGCATAAGAGTGGTCCTAGTGAGTAATAGAAATAACGGGGGATTAGAAACTATAGTCATATTCAATCGTTTGGTGCCTAACCGATTCTAACCGATACTATCGCTAAAGGCAGCGATAGCATCGGTTTACCCCATTACCG
>DZAL01000057.1 GCA_022729575.1 Thiomargarita sp. | reverse complement strand
TTCCTAAACCTCAAAGGTTTAGGAAACTTAGCACCTGTCAGGTTTAGGAAACTGGTAGTCCCTCCAAATTGAGCGAGGTCTTAACCTTCAATGAGTTACCAAGATTCCAAGTTTCCTAAACCTCAAAAGTTTAGGAAACTTTGAGCTTTGATAACTCCTTGAAGGTTAACACCTCCATTGGTTTGGAGGGACTACCCCGTTTATCCCCCCAATCCGCGGTACTAGACTTAGAGACTTGACCCCTGAATCAACACCCGCTAAACTTGACGGTCTTGAACTTTGATTGAAATGATTAACTGAAGACTATGAACAGAAGCCTCACTAATCATAGTTTATCCTCTAATCATTCTAATCATAGTTCAGACCGTCGGTTTTTCATTCGGGTCATTCTAAAATTCGGTTAATTCTGATTCGGTGGCGTAGGGTGGGCAACACGGTTTATCGTTGTCCAACAAATCCTTTCGTGGTATTCTGTAATTCGTGGTGATATAATTAATCGTACTTTCAATTGCCAGTTAAGGAGATTTAATCATGAATGAAGCAATTAACCCCCCCCAACTATTTGTTCAACAACTGCACCGACTACCACTGGACAAACAACAGGAATTATTAGACTATGCCGAATTTCTCCTGCGCAAAACGTATTCACCTCCTTTAGTGCAATCGGTGGCCCAGCAACCACGCCTAGAAAAACGTCAGGTAGGCGAATATATTGGGCAAATAACCATGAGTGAGGATTTTGAGGCCCCGTTGCCCGATGAATACTGGTTAGGAGAGGTTGAAAAATGAAAAAGTTACTGCTGGATACTCACGTCTTCTTATGGTTAAGAAGTAACCCCTTGAAGTTATCCCAAACGGCGTTACAAGCTTATGAGGACCCAAACAATACGGTCTATTTGAGTATGGCCAGCGTCTGGGAAATGCAAATTAAAGTTCAACTGGGCAAACTCCAGTTAACTCGGCCTTTGCCAGAGTTGCTGGAACAACAATGTACTACCAACGGTTTGCAGATTTTACCCATTGAGTTAAGACATCTCTTTGGATTAGGCGAGTTACCTTTACATCATAAGGACCCCTTTGACCGTTTGTTACTGGTGCAAGCGCAATTGGAGAATGCTTACTTAGTCAGTATCGATGCGGCATTTAAGCAGTATCAAGTGAACTTGTTGTGGTAAACACAGTGGTTCTGGATTCCAATCTAGTACAACGGATTGTAGGGATAAACGGATAAGGCAAGCCCGCGGGTTTATCCGGGTATCCCCCAAATCCGTTGTACTAGACTTAAAGACTTGACTCCTTAAATCAACACCTGCTAAACGTTTACGGTCTTGAACTTTGATTGAAATGATTAACTGAAGACTATGAAAAGACGCTTCACTAATCATAGTTTATCCTCTAATCATTCTAATCATAGTTCAGACATTAGACACCTAATTCTGCTGATTCTAAATCCTATAAAACTGGATTGTTTCCCTTTACACGGCCGCCCCTTTTTTCCAAGGGTGGTCGGGAGAAATTTTATGCAACAAGGCTTATTGATAGACGATACTCAAATTAAGCAACTCTTCAAAACCGCGCTAGTGGAAGTATTAGAGGAACGCGCCGAGTTATTTCATCAAGTTTTCTTAGAAGCCTGGGAAGATATTGGTTTGGCCCGGGCGATAGAGGCAGGTTTGCAAACCGAAACGGTCAGTCGCGAGGAAGTGTTCAAATTACTAGGAGACTAGCCTGTGGAAGTGATATTGAAAGCCAGTTTGGTGAAAGACTTACAACGTGTTACCTCCTCCGCGCTACGGGGAAAGATTCGAACCCTCATAGAACAACTTGAACAGGCCCAATCATTGCAGTCTATTCGCCATCTAAAAAAAGTTCAAAGTGGCAAGAATTGTTACCGAATTAGGGTAGGTGATTATCGGTTAGGTTTAGTGGTTGATGGCCCCATGGTTACTTTGGTACGGTTTTTACCGAGAGACGAAATCTACAAGCATTTTCCGTAGATAGTACAAATACAACGGATTATAGGGATACACGGATAAGGCAAGCCCGCGGGTTTATCCGTGTATCCCCAAAATCCGCTGTCCTAGACTTCTGATTCTGACCTCAAACCCAATGAATCATACTTATTTACTTAGGAGAATATCATGTATTTGAACTTGCTACTGGAAGATGAATTAGTTCAACAGGCCCTGCAAGTCAGTGGATTACCCAATGAACAAGCCGTCATTAAGCGTGCCTTGCAATGGTTTGTTGGGCAGTTCCCTAGACCTGTGCAACCTTCTTCAATCACAGAGGTTGGGACCGAATCTACCGAGTCTCTGGCAACCCTAGAAGAGTGTTGGACCCAGGCGGTGTTCGAGAAACAATTATGTGCTGACTTTATTTCACCCACGGTTTTGGAAACGGCGACCACCAGGTCGGCAATTTATCAAGGGCCGCCTCTTACCTTGGCACAAATGCAAGAGGCGATTGAGGAGGAGGCCTGTAAGTATTTATGAAAGTCATCGTCGTGGATACCAACGTGTTGGTACGTTATCTGGTGAAAGATGACCCCATACAAACTCCCGTGGCGGAAAACTGGTTAGCTAGTCATCGGTGTTATGTGTTGAAAACGGTAGTATTGGAATTAGTCTGGGTGTTAACTTCGAAACGGAGTTATGCACTTTCTAAGACGGTAGTGATTGAACGATTGAAGCATTTATTTGGGTTGCCAAATGTTCAGGTAGAAGAGATAGTGAGGGTGGTGACGGCATTAAAGTGGTATGAAGCCGGGATGGATTTTGCGGATGCGTTACATTTAGCTTGTAGTCAACCGTGGGGAGAGTTTGTGACTTTTGACCAGGATTTGGAGAAACAGGCCCGTCATTTGAAGATTTCGCCTGCGGTGACAGGCTTGTGAGAACAAATTCATGCCAGGACTTTTGTCCTATTCGTGATTTTCACTAATTCAGTGTAATAAATTTACTCAATTCGTCTATCCACTCAATCTGCTGTGCTCTCTAGTACAGCGGATTTTGTGGATAAGCGGATAAGGCAAGCCCGCGGGTTTATCCGTGTTTCCGCAAAATCCGTTGTACTAGACTTAAAGACTTGACATTTCATTCGGGTCATTCTAAAATTCGGTCAATTCTGATTCAATTGCATAGGGTGGACAACGCAATTTATCATTGCCCACCAAATCATTCACGACCGCAATGGTAGGCCACCAAAAGAGGTTGCCCACTTCACCCCAACTATGAAAACACTTGACCAGGTTATTATTCCTCTCGACAAGTTGACACGATACTTACTGGTGCCTAGAGAAACCAATGACAAAGCCAAATTTTTGGCACAAGCAGGATTTACCCTAACCAATGTTGAAGCCTTGATGACGGCTATTGAACAACTGTTTCTGGCGGGCGAATTGAAAGAGGACAGTAGCAATGAATACGGTACTTTTTATCGGATTGAAGGAAAACTAACAGGCCCCGAAGGACGCGGTTTAACGGTGGTCAGTATTTGGTTAAAACAACCGTTGACCGATAAATACCGATTTATCACTTTGAAACCGCACCGACTGCGGTAACTGTTTAGCGAGGAGATTAGTTATGAATTTAGAACTTTATCAATCGGTGACCTTATCCGTTGATTTACCGGAGTATCACTTAACCACGGGACAACCAGTGATGTTAATTGATTATGTGCCTCATCCACAGGGTGGCGAAATGGGTTGTATTTTGGAAGTGTTTGATGATTCTGGCGAGTCGATTGCCGTGGTGACGGTACCGCAATCGTCTTTAGAACGACCCACTACTTCGATACCACCCTCTCTCACCGTCTTATTCGAACCCTTGGTACCAGCCCGAGACGGGCAAACTATAGGTCAAGACCAACCTGTGAAAGTGTGTAAACCAGCACCGCCAAAGCGTTCTCCTGTGGAAGCAGAGGGTCTTCATGTCCACCTCTGAGGTAGTGTGGCAAAGGTAATGGTAAAGCCTAAAGTATCCACCATCTAAGAAATTATCTAATACATCGGATTGAGAGGATAAACGGCTAAGGCAAGCCCGCGGGTTTATCCGTGTATCCCCCAAATCCGCTGTCCTAAACCAAAAACACTTGACATCCCATTCTGCAAATTCTAAAATTCTGCAAATTCTGATTCTGACAACTAACTGATAATCTGAATCAGAATTTGCAGAATTTTAGAATTTGCAGAATGAATTTGGCACACCATTCTGGAAATTCTAAAATTCTGTAAATTCTGATTCTGACAATTAACTAACGGAGACCTTAACCCCATGAACACCAACGACCCTTACCAACTCTTTCAATCTGACCTTGACCAAGCCCAGGCCGCCGAACAACGCTACCTAGACAAAAGCGACCGCACTGCCCTGGACGAGTCCATTGCCGCGTGGGAACGAATCCTCCAGCATCCTGAGTTTGCCAACGTTGCGCTGGATTTTCGGTTAGGGGTCTGGAATGACAGTGCGGTCACTTATTGGCGTCGCTATCAAGCAGGTGGCAATCTGAATGATTTAGAGAGGGCGTTATCTGGTTGGCAACGATTAAGAGAACAACTGTCAGAGAATTCACCCTATTTACCCACCATTCTAACCAATCTGGGCAATGGCTGGAGGTGCCGCTACCAACGCACGGGCGCGGTGGGCGACTTGGACGCGGGGATTGAGTGTTTTCAACAGGCTGTCTCCTTGACGCCCGCTGACGCGCCCGACTTGCCAAGAATTCTAACCAGTCTGGGCGCTGGCTTGATATTCCGCTACCAACGCACTGGCGTGATAGGCGACTTGGACGCGGGGATTGAGTGTTTTCAACAGGCCGTCTCTTTGACGCCATCCGACGCGCCCGACCAGGCGATGTTTCTGACCAGTCTGGGCATTGGCTTGACAGATCGCTACCAACGCACGGGCGCGGTAGGCGACTTGGACGCGGGGATTCAGTGTTATCAACAGGCCGTGGCCTTGACGCCCACAGACGCGACAGATCGGGCGATGTTTCTAACCAATCTGGGCACTGGCTTGAGAGACCGCTACCAACGCACCGGCGCGGTGGGCGACTTGGACGCGGGGATTCAGCGTTTTCAACAGGCCGTGGTCTTGACGCCCGCCGACGCGCCCAACAAGGCGATGTTTCTAACCAATCTGGGCAATGGCTTGAGAGACCGCTACCAACGCACCGGCGTGGTGGGCGACTTGGACGCGGGGATTGAGTGTTTTCAACAGGCCGTGGCCTTGACGCCCACAGACGCGCCCAACAAGGCTATGTATCTAAACAATCTGGGCACTGGCTTGACCGACCGCTACCAACGCACGGGCGCGATGGGCGACTTGGACGTGGGGATTGAGTGTTTTCAACAGGCCGTGGCCTTGACGCCCACAGACGCGCCCAACAAGGCTATGTATCTAAACAATCTGGGCACTGGCTTGACCGACCGCTACCAACGCACGGGCGCGATGGGCGACTTGGACGTGGGGATTGAGTGTTTTCAACAGGCCGTGGCCTTGACGCCCACAGACGCGCCCAACTTGCCTGGTCATCTAGTCAATCTGGGCAATGGCTTGAAAGACCGCTACCAACGCACTGGCGCAGTGGTCGACTTGGACGCGGGGATTCAGTGTTTTCAACAGGCCGCACAACGTGGGCTAGAGATGGCGATGGAAGTAACATTGGGAAGTGCCAGCAATTGGCTCCACTGGGCTTTTACCCGCCAATCCTGGCCAGAAGTCACCGAAGCCCACTCTTACGCCTATGAAGCTGGCCAACATCTCCTCAAAGTCCAACTATTCCGCGCCCATAAAGAATCATGGCTAAAAGAGATGCAAGGTCTAGCCTCTCAATCCGCCTATGCGTTCACCAAACTCAATCAACTAAAAGAAGCCGTAGTCGCCCTAGAACGTGGGCTTGCCCGTCTCCTCAGCGAAGCCCTTCAACGTGACCGCGCCAATTTAGAACAATTGAAAACCACAGGCTATACTGACCTCTATAACCGTTACCAAGACATCGTTGACCGATACCACTGGGCACAACTACAACAGGTTGACGCTTTGAAAACTGCCCAAGCAGACTTGGACAAAACCATTGAAGATATTCGTCAAGTGCCAGGTTATGAAGACTTTTTGAAGCCCGTTGAATTTGAACTTATCCAAGCGGCTGCGCAAGAGACACCACTGGTTTATATTCTGACGACTTCGGCAGGTGGACTGGCGTTAATCGTGAAAAAGGAGGAGATTACGCCAGTGTGGTTGCCTAACTTAGAAGACACCTTTGCGGGCTACTGGGAGGCTTATATTCAATGGCGAAATACTCCAACTAACGAGAATCTCCGTCATCATTGGCACACCACGATAGAAACGACTACCCAGCAATTGTGGACTGCCGTGATGCAACCCGTGATAAACGCCTTACCTCCTGACACTCACCACCTCACGCTGATTCCAGTGGGCCGTTTAAATTTACTCCCCTGGCACGCAGCTTGGACTGAAGACGACGCGACCGGCCGATGCTATGCGTTAGATAAACTGACGATTGCTTATGCACCCAATGCGGTGACGGTGACTCAATGCCAACCATGGGCTAAACTGACCACCGTCCCCAAACTATTGGCTATTAGTGAACCCCATCCCCAACCACCAACCGCTGGGTCACTTCACTATTCTCGCTATGCCACGCCCGCGATTTGTTCACTTTTCCCAGATAACACTCAACAGTTAGCCCGTACACAGGCAACGGTGGCAGCCGTGACGGCGCAACTACGAGAAGCACATACCCTCTGGTATTTCTATTGTCATGGTCTCACCAACTTTGAAGAACCGTTGAAGAGTGGCCTACTGCTGGCGGGTTCACAAGAACAATTCCTCACTTTAGGAGACGTACTTAACTTAAAAGTCACGGGCGTGCGCTTGGCCACCTTGGCGGCATGTGAAACCAACATTCCTAACCTCAACAAACTTCCAGATGAAGTCGTCAGTTTAGCGGCGGGCCTGTTACAAGCCGGCGTGGCTGGCGTCATTGCCTCCTTGTGGAGTGTGGATGCCGTATCCACCGCTTTCTTGATGGTTCGCTGCTATGATATTCTACAACAACGGTGGCAAACCGATGGCAATATGCAAGCCCCTCTCGTTTTCGCCCTTCAAGAAGCCCAGCGGTGGTTAAGAGACAGTACCAAACGGGAATTGCAGGAGTGGATAGACCAACGACAGTTACGACAACATTTAGACGCTGTTCTAAAAAAAGAATTAGATAGACTGTGGCGCAATGAAGCCGAGGAGTATAGACCGTTTGCGTCTCCTTATTATTGGGCCGCGTTTGTGGCGATGGGGGTGTAGGAGTTGAAAGTAGATACTGGTGGCTTGCGTAATGAAACACCTCTAACTGATATTCAAAAGGCAACCGTGTTATCTTATGCAGTCTTGCTAGGAATGCCCAAAGAGGCTATCCTATTTAGTGAAAATATGAATACCTCTTATACTTCACTGTTTGGGGAAGAGCGTCTTTACATTGGTACGGATGTTTTACCTGCCACCCACGGCCCTGCTAACTCTCGGATAAGTATGCGTGGTGCGATTGCCCACGAATTAATTGGCCATCGTTGTGCTGTCTTAGCCGGTAAAACACTAGAAGATGAGTTACTGGAAGAGGTTCAAGCCAGTATTAGGGCTGCCAGATTTGCACCCGAATTGACGAAGGTGGAAAGAATAACTCTGATAAGAGATGCTTTAGCACGATTACATAAAACTGGTTTATCTATCAGAATGGTCAAGGGACAATTATGGATAAACGAATTAAGAGGAGGATAATATTATGAGAGAGATAATGAAAGTCTTTGATGTACACCCAATCCCCAACCGTGGTGTAGTGATAGGTGGTACTAACCCCCTATTAGACCATTGGCCTCGTCAAACCATCCAAGCCTGGATTGGCAAAGAGGTGGAAATTCATACCGCCAAGACGGTCCTACCTGCTAAGGTAATTGATGTGACGGTGGCCAGTTCCTTGACGGGCCACAAGAATATATTTATTCTGTTGCCTCAAGATGTTGAGGTGGGTGAGATTGAAGAACCAGCAGTGGTATATAGTGTGCATTGAAGAAACGTCGTGATAACCTTTAATGACTCATTACCTCCTTGGGAGGTTAGATACTTAATGAATCTCGTGAACACACCACCTGACCTGTTCGTCGTTCGCTTTACCAACGTTGACCTGTATCGTTCTGGGAGTGCTACCAATCCCCATCTCGATAAAGTCAGAATTCCACCCAGAGACGGCGCGATTGATATAGAAACCTATGAACAAGAAGTCCATGGCCAATCGGTCATTTACGTGGATTCTGCCAGTGGTGGAATATCTGCTTTCGATGCCCCTCTGCCAAGTTCAAGCCCCAAAGCCCGGTGGTGGAAAATTCCACACGACACCGTTATTCCACAGGGTTTGATGATTATTCGTGACCATACGATCAGCGGACTTAATATCACTCACTATACCATTCGTCCGCGCCATGATATGCCATTGGCAGAATATAAAGAATGGCTACGTATTCTGGCTAAATCGGCACAGCCTCATTTGATATAAGGAGACCCATTATGGAGTTCAAAAAACGAGAACTTCGCACGATTATACAAGCGTTGAAATTACAAATTGAATCTTATCGACTGCTGGAAAATCGTGAGAATCTAGCAGAGGAACAACTTGCGGAAGTGATTATGGATAGAGGTTACACGGAAAGTTTATTGAGTGTTATGGAGGACTATTATAATCAGTTAGACCGTGATATAGTAGCCCGTGTCAATCAACCTCTCCGTAATTCAGGAGTGGGTAGTGATAAAACCTGGGTAGCAATCTAGGACTGAAAGGATTGTCAGTAGCGATAGCGAGTTAAGTTTAATGGATAAACTACTGTCGGCGAAGTTATCTGAGTCACCCGACCTTGCCAAAAACGTTGATGCCTACTTAAATTGAATGCCAAGAGTACAACGAATTTGGAAATAAACGAATTGAAATGATATAATTCGTTTATTTCTAAATTCGTTGTACTCGTCCTATAACACTCAACCTTTAGGAGTAACACTATGAACATTTATGAAACTAACATCCGCGCCTTTGTCAAATTAATCGAGAAGCGCGGGTTAACTGCCTTAGAACAGACTGAATTGCGCCAACTTTTACAACAATCTGAAAATGACTTGGAACGACTGGCCAATGCGATTGTTGAGTGGTGTCAAGTTGCTTCACTAGAAACCACGTTAGACGACTATTGTGACACTCTGTTGCCCGCGACTTCAGCAGAATTGAGACTTTCTGACCAGCCAATCTCTATAGTAGATGGCAAACAGGCTTGTCTCGATTTACTGCGGAATGCCATTCAAACCAGTGGACCACCTAAGCACGTCTCTACCCCTACGACTGACAAACCAGGTGAAGTTCCCAAAGTTTCGGAGAAAAAGCCATGACCGATTACTCACAAATTACCCTAGACTCACCGCGCTTGATGTTGTATGCTTTTCATTTGCGCAATAGCCTTGACCAATCCACCCAAACAGTCACGGCAACGGCCTCGGCACTGTGGGATAGCGTGGTGACATTGGGAGAAAAACTAGCGTGTGACAAATTACGTAACCTGCGGGAAACGTTACGTTGCTATCAACGGGATGAGTATCCACAATGGCACTATCTTCCTGCACAAGAAGGGGGTGTTGATGAAGACTTTTTACGATTGTTGCGACAAGACGACCAGTTGGACTTTAAGTTAGGTCAATCACTGTCAGGTAGTTTTGATGCACTGCGCATTCACGATACTTACATTGCGGACTTAACTTGGTATGACAACCAACCCCTCAAGGTAGCCGATTTATCTCGGTTGAATCCTCAAGGAGTCATGTTTCCTGGACATCTCACGGCGTCTTTGGGACAAACGTTGGTCTTGTTTGCTAAACCGACAGAGGAATGTAGCAATTACGCAGGATTAGCCCAGGCCAGTGTAGCAGCCTTGTTACAAGCATCGACTCAAGCTCCACCGAAATTGGTAGCTAAAGGCCAGTTATTTGGCGGCCCGCTGTTTGAGTTTGAAAGTGACGCAGGTCATTTATTGGTCTGGTTTAACTTGCAGGAACAGACTAAGCAATTGGCAGGAAAGGGAGAGAATGAAGTGAATTTCCTGAATCTGCTGGGCAGTCGTCATAAACTCCGTTATGTTAACTCTTTAGCCCGTCAAAGTTATCACGCGGCTAGAGAATCGTATAGCCAGTTGGAAAAGGAGGTCAAGGTTTTTGAAGACTTGACTCAACAAGAGGCGACTCCAGACCGTTTCCAGAGACTCGACTACTTGGTCAAACACACGCCCAATTTGGCAGTGAAATATAGTCATCATCTGCGGAATATCCAAGACCATCACAATACGATTGAGGTCAATGCGATTAACTACGAGACCCGTTTGCAGAAGATGAAGGACCAAAGTTCGGGGGACGACTTGGGATTGTTTGAACAATTCCTAGCCCAGAGTCGCCGTTGGCAAAAGCAATTGCAGGTTGACTTGACTTACTTAAACAACACGGGCAGTTTGTTTGACCGTACCATTAACTCAGCGCGTAGCATGATTGAACTTGATACGCTAAAGCAATTGCAACAGACGGAAGAGGAGGCGGGCAAACGACAACATGAACTAGAGATTTTGGTAGCGTCGATAGCTTCGTTATTGGAAGGGGCGGTAGTTTCAGCTAAGGTGAATCATAAGTTGCCCATAGACTTGTTTCCATCTCTGAAGTTACCAGAACCTGCGAGTTTCTTCCAAATGGTCGTGCATCATTTGGGAGAAATTGGGGTTCATTTAGGCGTGGGAGTTATCGTGGCTATTGGTGTGGTGCTTGTGGTAAAAGGGTGGTTGGGGTTGAAGGGGAAACATCATTAGCCAGTTTTTGCGGGAAAAGCCCTGCTAACTAGAGGTAACCACTTATGAAACTAAAAATTTTTAACATTCAAGGCCATCATACCGCAGATGAGGTTGCGGCACGTATCTCCTCCTTGAAAGAGGATGAGGAGTTAATTCTGGCTTATGAAGATGACATTTTTGGGGTAGCCAAGGCTATTCTACCTAATACCAGTTTTTGGGAAACAGTGCAAGGTTTAACTAAATCTATCACCACCGACGGTCAGTAGGATGGGCAAGTGTTGATTGGCCTACCAATCCACTTTAGCCTCTCTAGTACAGCGGATTTCATGGATAAACGGATAAGGCAAGCCCGCGGGTTTATCCGTTTATCCCTACAATCCGCTGTACTAGACTTAGAGACTTGACAACTGATTCTGCTTATTCTAAAATTCGGTCAATTCTGATTCCGACAAACTACCTTAAATTATTAGAAACACACCCCCAGAAACGAAAATTGTCATCAAGAGAGAGGTTATCATGTCAATTACTCTGGAATTAGATTCCACTCTGCAAGTTCAAATTGAACAGCTTGCACAAACGGCAGGTCTGTCTTTAAGCGAATGGATAAGGAACCTGCTTTACAACCAAATTCCTCAAGACTTACCGCGTGACTTAACCACCATCTATGACCCCTTGTTAGAGGGTCTCTTTGACGGGTCAAGCGACCTGGCGGAGACTTCAGAGGACATTTTACAATGCGAAATTACACCTTATTCAGGTTGGACATGGAAAACCGACAAATTGTAGTAGCAGATACTGGTTTTGTAGTCGCTTTGTTGAATCGTGCCGATAAACACCGTGAGGCGGTAGCCAAAATCTATATCCGTTACCAAACGATATTATTACCCCAAACGGTACTCGCCGAAGTTGCCTATATGATAGGACGAGAAGCGGGAACGGCTACGGTGGTAACTTTGTTACGAAGTCTGCCTACTAGTCACTTTCAGTTAACCGCGTTGCTTGACCAAGATGTAAAGCGTGTGTCTGAGATTCTGGAGAAGTATGCTGACAGTCGTATCGACTTTGTCGATGCCAGTGTCATGGCAGTAGCAGAACGCTATGGCATCCGTATCATTTTAACTCTTGACCAACGTGATTTCAGGTTATATCGGCCCGTGCATGGTCAAAGTTTTGAAATTTTGCCTTGAGGTGTTAGTTGAAAAGCCAGTGTAGGTTGGACAAGTGTTGATTTGCCCACCAATCCACTACTTGGCTAGTACATCGGATTGTAGGGATAAACGGATAAGGCAGACCAGCGGGTTTATCCGTGTATCCCCCAAATCCGCGGTACTAGACTTAGAGACTTGACCCCTGAATCAACACCCACTAAACTTTACGGTCTTGCAATCGAATTAACCTGATGATAGCTTTACCTAAGCTACCCGCATAGCAAAGTGTTACACTGACTCTCCAACCCCTCTGAGGAAAAGAACCCTATGGCAACACCGTTGACATTAGATACCAGAATTACCAGACACGTTACGAGCTTAACTGACCACCATAAACGAGAAGTGTTACGCTTCATTGAATATTTAAAGACCGCGGAGGAAGCATCCTTTCTAGCTTATGTAAACGCACGCACTCAACAAGCGTTAGCGGCTAAACAACGTGGCGAACATTTCACTTCACTGGCAGAGTTACAACAAGAGTATGCCCCAACCCTACCACCTAGAACTCGCGCCCGCCGTCAAGCGTGACCTCAAAAGATTGCCGCTGGTGATTCAATAAGAGATAGTAAATATTCATTTACCGGCCCTCCAGAGTAATCCATGGTCTCTCAGTGAACCGTTACGTGGCACGTTGAAAGGGGAACGGTCATATCATTTTGGGAGAAAACCAGAATATCGTCTGCTCTTCTATTTGGAAGAGGATTTGATTACAGTGACGATTATTGGGACACGAGAGGGGATTTACCAACGTGCCAAGCGACGGCAGAAATAAATGACGGGCGGGCTACAGTCTCACTGCCATTAAGTTAAACCGCGTTGGAGTCCAAACCTTCAGATTTGGACGAGATTGGCTAAGGTAAGACGGCGTTGCCAAAGCTGAAGCTTTGGACTCCAACGCCGTAACTTTAGCTTAACTTAATGGCATTGGCGCTATAGGCTCTCTAGTACAGCGGATTTCAGGGATAAACGGATAAGGCGGGCACACGGGTTTATCCGTGTATCCCCAAAATCCGCGGTACTAGACTTAGAGACTTGACATTTTATTCTATATCTGCTAAATCTTACTATTTTGAACGCTGTCTGAGGGATAACACCCCTTCGAGGGGTGTTATCCCTGCTTGTTAAACACCTATAAATTATTATCAACTATCATGGACAATAACATACTTGCTACTATCATTACTGGTCTATTTGGCTTGTTCTCGATTTTCTTATATCGTTTCCTATATCCGCCGCATCAAGGCCACCTACCGCCTTCACCCACGGACCCTGTTCCTGTCCCCCCAGAACATCTTGCCAAACAGCCGCCCCCAAAAGAACCGCCGGTAAGAGTGCGAGAACCGCCTGCGAAAACGTTTGAGTTTAACGTAGTGAAAATCAATGCTTGTGGGAGAGTAATAAGTAACACTCGCCAACAAGCCAAATATCTGGTAGAAGACTTAGGTAATGGTGTAACATTAGAAATGGTCTACATTCCAGCGGGCGCGTTTCTAATGGGGTTTCCCAATAACGAAGTTAGTCGGGAAGACCGTGAAGGACCGCAACATCGAGTGACATTGCCCACTTTTTGGATGAGTAAGTTCCAGATTACGCAAGCCCAATGGCAAGCTATGATGGGAACTAATCCGTCGTATTTTAAAGGTAGTCTGCAATTGCCAGTCGAGAATGTTTCTTGGGAGGAGGCGAATGCTTTCTGTCTGAAACTGTCCCTTAAAACTGGGAAAACGTATCGCTTGCCCAGTGAAGCAGAATGGGAGTATGCTTGTCGGGCGGGAACGACTACGCCGTTTTATTTTGGTGAGACGATTACGCCAGAATTGGTGAATTATAATGGCAATTATAATTATGTTGCTGGACCAAAAGGTGTTTACCGTGAAAAGACGACCCCCGTTGGTAGTTTTCCACCCAATGATTTTGGGTTGTTTGATATGCACGGTAACGTCTGGGAATGGTGTGCCGACGTTTGGCATGGTAATTATGATAACGCACCGACGGATGGTAGTGTTTGGGAGACTGGAGGAGACCATAGCTACCGCCTGCTGCGCGGCGGTTCGTGGCACAATCATGCCGTTTGGTGTCGTGCCGCGTATCGCAACAAGGACGCGCCGGATTACCGCTGCCATAATGTTGGTTTGCGTGTCGTTCTGTGTGCTGTGTGGACTTCGTAACCCTTTGGAGTATAGACCTTTTGCGCTTTGCCCTTTTGCCTTTTACCCTTTGTTGTTAGTCGTGGAAGTTGGTTGTTATTATATGTTTGGTTTTTATGGTTTTTATACGACGCGAAGCGTCGTGCCGGCGGGCAATTTTAATACCATGTTATTTATAAGTGTAATTTATTTTGTCTGAATCGGATTGCATCGAGATTTGTCAGATTGCGTCGAGATTTGTCAACTCTCGAAGAGTTGACAAATCTTAGTTCAGATTGCGTCGAGATTTGTCAACTCTCGAAGAGTTGACAAATCTTAGTTTCAGATAATTGCATAATCTCATGAAAAAAGACTCCAAAGAGTTACCCATCATCCAAAAAACTTATGACCTCGTCAAATGGTACGTGCCCATTCTCAATCGCTTACCACGCGACCACCGGTTCCTATTGGGAGACCGAATCATTACCCAACTCTATGAAACTCTGGAAGCCTTAATCAAAGCCCGCTATGCCAGGGATAAACTGATGCCCTTGGAAGCTATCAATGCCCGATTAGACCTCTTGCGTTATCAAACCCGGTTATTGTATGATTTTGGCTTAATCAGTGTGGACCGCTACGAATACATCGCCAAAGGAATCAATGCCATTGGCACCGATTTAGGTGGTTGGATTAAACAACAACAAAGGTCAACCTCAACATGAAACGCTACGGAAATCTCTGGCCCCAAGTCACCGCTTTTGCTAATCTCTTGGCCGCCGCCAAACAAGCCCAACGTGGGAAACGTTTTCGAGACAATGTGTTACAATTTAATGCGGACTTGGAAACTGAAATTTTGTGCTTACAAACCGAATTACAGACGAAAACTTATGTTCCTGGCCAATACCGAACCTTTGAAATTGTAGAACCCAAACGCCGCCTCATTTCCGTCGCACCGTATCGAGATAGAGTGGTACATCACGCGGTTTGCAATGTCATTGTACCACGTTTGGAACGCAGTTTCATTGCCGACTCCTATGCCAACCGGCAAGGTTTTGGCACCCACCGCGCGTTGCGTCGCTTTACCCAGTTTGCTCGTTCCTCCCGCTATATCTTACAATGCGATATACAAAAATATTTTCCTAGTATTGACCATGAGATTTTAAAATCATTACTTCGCCAGAAACTCAAATGTGCGGACACGCTGTGGCTATTGGACACTATCATTGACCACAGCAATCCGCAAGAACCCTCGATAAAATATTTTCCTGGCGACGATTTATTGACACCATTACAACGGCGTCACGGCTTGCCCATTGGCAATCTGACCAGTCAATTTTTTGCCAACCTGTATCTTAACGGCTTTGACCATTTTGTGCAAGAACACTTGAAAATCTCCAAATATGTTCGCTATGTGGACGATTTTGCCTTGTTCAGCAACAATCATGGCGTCCTCAAACAAGCCCGGATAGCCATTGAAGACCATTTAAACACGTTGCGGCTAAAAATTCACCCCGTCAAAAGCCAACAGTTTGAAACCAAACGGGGTGCCAGCTTTTTAGGGTTTCGAGTGTTGCCTCAACAAATTCGAGTCCGTACTGAAAATCTCCGGCGGGCCCGCCGTCGCTTACGAAATTTGCAACAGGATTATGCCACAGGTAAAATTAAAATTAGAGAGGTTTCCCACTCCATTCGCAGTTGGATTGCCCATTTGGAACATGGGGATACTTGGCAATTGCGCGAAAAAATTTTCCAAGATTTGATATTTGTGAGAAAATAACCATGGGGTAGGCACCTCCGCCTGCTGCGCGGCGGTTCGTGGAACAATAATGCCGTTTGGTGTCGTGCCGCGTATCGCAACAAGAACACGCCAGATTACCGCAACAATAATGTTGGTTTGCGTGTCGTTCTGTGTGCTGTGTGTACTCTTCACTGCCAGAATTGGTTAATGGGAATTAGCCAAGCGCGTATGAAGAAGAGTCCAGACCTACTCCAGTGATGGAAGTACCATCCAAATATCAACCCAGGTCAAGTGGTTTAGTCGGTGTTCACACCAAACCATCACTTGACCTATTTTTTTATGGTAGTGTCCCTCAAGTAGTGATTTACTCACCTTACGCACTTTGGCGATTTGGTAGGTTGGAGTGAGCGCCAGCGAACTCCAACAATGGCTCTTTGGCGATTTGGTAGGTTGGAGTGAGCGCCAGCAAACTCCAACAATGGCTCTTTGGCGATTTGGTAGGTTGGAGTGAGCGCCAGCGAACTCCAACAATGGCTCTGAAATTGGAGTGAAATTGTTGGAGTTCGCTGACGCTCACTCCAACCTACAACGGTGTGTAAGGTGAGTGATTTATTGTAATGAGAAATAAAGAACCAAGAAGCACCTCAGTATCATGTTGCCAAGCGTCAGTATCACAAACCGCACATTGGCGATAAACAGGAGGCAAACTATATATTTACTAGGATTTTCAATATAATAAACAAGCCCGATTAGCCACCTTATCGGCGTGTGAGACGGGCCTGATAGGCACCAAGAATATTGAAGAAGTGGTGGGCTTACCTGCCAGTTTATTACAAGCTGGAGTCGCGGGCGTGGTGGCTTCGCTGTGGTCAGTCAATGATTTATCCACCGCCTTGTTGATGATAAAATTCTACGAGTGCTTTTTCCAGAATCCTAGCGATACGGCGGTGGCTTTGCGAACGGCGCAACGTTGGTTACGTGAGGCTACCACACAGCAATTGTTAGAGTTGGCACAATCCACTCTCGATGCCGATAACATGAAGGTAGTAAAAGATACATTCGCCCGGTATCATTATGACCCTGATGAAAAGCCTTATGAAGACCCTTATTACTGGGCCGCTTTTTGTGCAGTTGGATAATAGAGTTAAACCTTATCTGCATTATCTCGACACGTAAAGGTAGCCAAGTTGATGCCAATGGGATATAATTTAATTAGGCCAAGAAACTTAGTTTCTCATACCAAAAAGGAAAAACTATTATGAACACCTATCTTTTGGAAATTCCTCAAGACATTTTAGACAGTGCCCGTTTAACCATAGCTGAGTTAAAAACGGAAATGGCGGTTACTTTGTATGCCCAAGGACGACTATCTATCGGAAAAGCCCGTGAATTTGCCAATTTATCCCTCTGGGAATTTCGTCAACTCCTTGGCGCACAGCGTATTTCGCCTCATTATGATGAAAACGAGTTGGCCACTGATGTGGCTACCCTACAAGGTTTGGCAAGTCAATGATAGTGGTTAGCAACACTTCACCGTTAACTAATCTATCTGCAATGTGGTCCAATGCGAGTGGCGTACGGAATTGATTCCGTTAACAGCTAAAGGAGACGGAGTCAATTCCGTACTCCGACATTTTTAAAACTGAGGATAAACCCTATTATGATGACTACCGTTGCGCAAATGACTACCACCGAATTTAGAGAATTGTTGGAAGAAGTCATTGAACAAAAATTGCAGGAGTTATTAGAAGATACTGACCAGGGTTGGGTTCTGAAAACCAAGGTACGTAATCAACTCTTGCAACAGCAACAGGCTACCGCGGCTGGCGAACGAGGTCAGCTATTGGAGAAGGTGGTGCAACAGTTGGGATTGGAATAAGGAAAGTGATATGTACCAACTTCATCTGCTAGACGCGGCTATTGATGATTTAGCGCAGTTAGATAAAACTATAGCCCGTCGCATTATCAAACGTCTCCGCTGGTTAGCCGAAAACTTAGATAACCTCCGGTTGGAAACGCTTACTGGCAATTTACTGGGGTTTTACAAATTTCGAGTCGGCGACTATCGCGTTTTATACGAAATCTTTAGAACTGAACAAACACTGGTGATTCACCGGATAGGACATCGACGCGAGATTTATAACAAGTTAAAATCTAGTAAGACCTAACCAAACCTGACAGGTCTTTGAGACCTGTCAGGTTTAACACTACTACCTTTACGTTACTGTCAGTTAGTGGCGTAGATAGCCTGAGAGGTGGGCAAACAATTAAAGACGTTTGCTCACTCTACCTAGGGTAGTCCCTCCAAACCAATGGAGGTGTTAAAATTCAAGGAGTTATCAAAGACCAGGCCCAGGTTTCCTAAACCTTCGAGGTTTAGGAAACCTTAGCTAACTCTAGGTTTCCTAAGCCTCGAAGGCTTAGGAAACCTTGCCACTTTTTAATACCTCCATTGGTTGGCAGGGACTACCCTACCTAGCTGGTATAAATAAATTAACTTGCTGTTTTGGGAAATAGCAAAACTCTTTCCCGAAACAGTTTTAACCTGGAGATTGTTATGTTAACTCTCACTTTTGATGCCATCTTTGAACAAGGAGCATTTCGTCCCCTCAAGCCATTTTCTGAAAGTTCTATTCCTGAAGGTCAAACAGTACGTCTCAGAGTGGAACCTGTGGAATTACCAAATGAGATTCTACAACTGGCGACGAGCGTCTATGCGGGCCTGTCTGAACAAGAAATTACAGAAATTGAAAAAATTATCTTGAATAGGGAACCTTTTTTTGACCCTAGAGGCACCGCCGAATGACCACGCCACCAGTTTTGTTAGATACTGATACCTTGTCAGTTATCATGCGTCAACACCCCCTGGCTGTGGTGCGTGCCACAGCCTACTTGGCCGTGCATAAAAAGTTCACCTTCTCCATAATGACACGCTTCGAAGTGCTGCGCGATTTAAATGCGAAAAACGCTACCACTCAGTTAGCCACTTTTGAACGGTTGTGTGCTAACAGTCTGATTTTACCTTTGACCGATGAAATTATTGTGAAAGCGGCGTCCATTTATGCCGAATTACATCGACAGGGCACCCTAATTGGTGATGCCGATATTTTGATTGCTGCCACTGCCTTAGTTTATAATTTGACGGTGGTTACTAATAACGAGAATCACTTTAGACGAATTAGCCAGTTGTCTGTGGAAAATTGGCTTAAACCGTAACCGAACACGAGAACCAATTATGAATACTACCCAAACCATCACCATATTTACCGACTTACTGACCAACCAACCAGACTTATTTGCCCAAGCCTTACCAGATTTGGTAGAGTTAGAACAAACTGTCAAGACTTTGGCAGATAACCAAGTGGCAGAAATAGACAATGCGATTTGGTCGTTTTGTAAAAAACAGACAACGGTCAGAGACTTCATACGGCTTAACATAGAAACACAAAGAGGTCCAGGCGGTCAAGTGCCTCCACCACCTACGCCCGCTGACCAACTCAAGGAAAAATTGCTTATCTTGATTAACGCGCTCCGGGTTAATTCTCCTCACACACCGGGCAATCCGCCTAAACCCAAGTAACGTTCTTAACTCTGTGCCCGCGGTGATTCAAATTTAGGTAGTCCTGAAATCGGGGTGAGACTAGCTTTCCTAAACCTTGAAGGTTTAGGAAAGCGGTTAAGACTTTATTATTTGTACCCCAGCAGAATTTACGGAGATATAATTATGTTACGCGACCCTGTAGTAGAAGAAATTCACGCCATCCGGGTAGCCATAGTCGAAGAATGTGAAGGTGATTTTGCCAAAATTTCTGCCTGGGCCAAGAAATGTGAACAGAAGTATCAAGACCGTTTAGTGACCCAACCTTTGCCTAAGAAGGAATGGAGTGACCAGGCGCAGCCGGTCCTCCCACTCAAGCCAGACGCACAGCAACGGCCGGGCATGGCAACGGTCCTCAATGTGAAAGCGATTCGTACCCAAACGGGTTTGTCACAAACTCAATTAGCCACCCTCATGGGCATCAGTGTGCGAACCCTCCAAAATTGGGAAACCGGTCGGCGGCAACCTCAAGGGCCTGCATTGGCCTTGTTGACGGTGTTTCAGAAAGCGACTGAGCCGGCGGTCAACGCACTGATTCAGCGAAGCAACTGACAGGAGAAATTATTATGATGACTAGAGAAGCAGTCAAAAGTGAGATTGATTTGGTAGAAGAACGGTATTTAGACGAGTTGCGTGGTATTATTCAATATTTTCAGCAACTCTCGCAACCAGCCATCACTGAGGAAATGAGTCTGTGGGATAAATTGAGAACGGTTCGAATCCAAGCGCCCGCAGACTTTTCGGAAAACTTTGAGGCCTACCTAAATGGAGACAAAACCATTGACTAATAAGATATTTTTAGACACATCGTTTATTTTGGCTTTCGTCAATGAGCAAGACCAAAATCATCAGACCGCTGTACGGTTAACCGATAAGTTTAAATATGATCCTGTGGTCATCACTGATGCAGTATTACTGGAAATTGGTAATGGTTTAGCCAGAAATTTCAAACTACAGGCGATCGAGATATTCAATCACTGTTATACGGCTAAACAGGTTACGATAGTTCATCTCACGCCGGCATTACTGAGAAGAGGTGTTCAATTTTACCAATCTTATCTTGACAAAACCTGGGGACTGGTAGATTGCATCTCTTTTGTCGTGATGCGTGATATGGAAATCACCGAGGTATTAACTTTTGATAAACATTTTGCCCAAGCTGGCTTTAAGATGTTAGCGCCGTAATACCGTGAATGCAAAGAGTACAACGAATTTGGGTAGTCCCTACAAGCCAATGGAGGTATTAAAAATCAAGACGTTATTAAAAGCAGTAACCGTGAAATTCCTTTGAACTTAGACGAGTCCCACTGGTCCCTCTGGAGCGCAATAAGGATGGTGGCGCAATAATCCTTATTGCGCTCTAGTGAGGTGCAATAATCCTGATTGCACTCCAGAGGTGGAGGCTAGCCCTGTTAAGGTGGCTAATTTAAACCTGCTAGGTCCGCGAGACCTAGCAGGTTTGGTCACTGGCTGGTTTAAGCCTGCTAGGTCTTTTCGACTAGTCCTGTTAAGTCCGACTCGTCTCGGACGGCCACGAGAAACTCAATTTCTTTAAAGACACTGAGGGTCGGTCGGTTCACCATGGGTCAACACACGCGCCACTACTAGCCAGAACGATACCACCTTAACAGGGCTAGAGGTGGAGGCCAACCTTGACCTTTGATAATCCATTGATTTTTAATACCTCCATTGGCTTGTAGGGACTACCAATCAACTGACAGGAGAAATTATTATGATGACTAGAGAAGCAGTCAAAAGTGAGATTGATTTGGTAGAAGAACGGTATTTAGAAGTATTACGCAACATCATTCAGCAGTTTCAACAGCTACCTGTAGCCGTGTTGTCTGTACCAAGCACCACAGATAACCGATTGAGTTTGATGGATAAACTGCTATCGGTAAAATTATCCGGGCCTCCTGACCTTGCCGAAAACTTTGATGCCTACTTAAATGAGGAGAAACGCATTGAAGAATAAGATTTTCATGGATACGGGGTTTGTCATGGCGGTGGTAAATGATAAAGACCAACATCATCCAGATGCGGTGAAATTGGCCAATCAGTTTAGAAATTTTCCCACCGTCATCACCGATGCCGTTTTAAATGAAACGGCATAAATTCCGTACTCCAAATTAAAGCCAGCGTGGGTCACCGGTTTATCGTGCTCCCTCACCCCAACTAACTCTCATGGTCAAAGGTGAGTCAACCACAGGACGTTTGCTTACCCTGATTGGCTACCCAATCCATCGTCTCGCATTCCAAAATAACTGCATCCAAGGCCCTACTTCATGACTCCAATTATCCGGTAACCAAGAATATTGAGTCCGTAAAAAAACTCGTTCTGGATGTGGCATCATAATCGTAAAGCGTCCATCCGGTGTGGTCATACCGGTAATTCCTGCTGGGGAACCATTCGGGTTAGCGGGATAAGTTTCAGTCACTTGACCGTAGTTGTCTATATAACGCAACACTACTAACTGTTTCTCCTGGAGTTGAGACTGCGTTGATTCACTCATCTCGGCCCGACCTTCGCCATGAGAAACTACTATCGGTAATCGTGACCCAGCCATCCCGGCTAAAAATATTGAAGGTGAATCGACGACTTCTACCATCACTAAACGCGCTTCAAATTGTTCGGATTGATTACGAGTAAAATTAGGCCACTGACTGGCGCCTGGAATTAATTCCCGTAATTGCGCCATCATCTGGCAACCATTACAGACTCCTAACGCAAAGGTGTCAGTGCGCTGAAAAAAGTGGGAAAATTCGTCGTAGGCGCGTGGATTGAATAAAATCGATTTGGCCCAGCCGGCACCGGCGCCTAAGACATCGCCATAAGAGAAACCACCGCAGGCTACCAAACCTTGAAAATTTTGTAGCGTCACTCGACCTGTTAAAATGTCACTGCTGTGAACATCCACCGTGGTAAAACCAGCGCGGTCAAACGCGGCGGCCATTTCGATCTGACCATTGACTCCTTGCTCACGTAAAATCGCCAAGCGCGGACGAGTGTGAGTGACGACAGTGGGCGCTGTTAAGTGAAAATTACATTGCACCGATAAGCCAGGATTGTTAATCTCCAGCAAAGTGTCATATTCCTGTTGGGCACACTGTGGATTATCCCGCAACCGTTGCAATTGATAAGTGGTTTCGCTCCATACTCGTTGCAACAGGTGCCGCGGAAAACTTAACAGTAAGGTTTGCTGACGGTAAACCTTGATAAGGTTGGTCTCGTTAACCGTCCCCAGCAGATGTACCGGTAATGGATTCAATTGAGTTTGCACCGCCAATAGATGTTCTCGTTTTACTTCTAACACTACTCCCAATTCTTCATTGAATAATGCGGCGAAAATGGCTTCCATAGTGGTTAATTGAGCGGTTAACGCCGAGCCAAGATGATCTAGGTGAATCTCTAATCCTTTCTGACCGGCAAACGCCATTTCACACAAGGTGACCCAGAGGCCACCGTCAGAGCGGTCATGGTAGGCGAGCAGATGACCTTGACGATTTAATTGTTGAATCGCGGTGAAGAGAATTTTCAGGTCCAATGGTTGTTCTATATCTGGAGAGTCATTGCCTAATTGATTATACACTTGTGCTAAAATTGACCCGCCTAAACGTTGTCGCCCGCGGCCCAAATCGACCAATAATAATACCGTATCTCCTCCGTGCAATTGTGGCGTTAAGCTACGCCGAATCTCGGACACTTTGGCAAACGCCGAAATAATCAACGATAACGGTGCCGTCACCGCCTGCTCAGACCAAACGGTGTGCATGGAGAGAGAATCTTTACCGACGGGGATAGCAATGCCTAAAGTGGGACATAATTCCAAAGCCACCGCCGCCACCGTTTCAAATAAAGCGGCATCTTCTCCAGGTTGCCCCGCCGCCACCATCCAATTGGCTGACAGGACTATATCACTGAGTTGGTCAATGGTTGCCGCGGCAATATTGGTGATAGCTTCGCCAATCGCCATTCGACCTGAAGCCGGGGCCTTGATTAAAGCCAACGGAGTACGCTCCCCCAACGCCATCGCTTCCCCCGTGATACTGCCAAAACTGGTGGCGGTCACCGCACAATCGGCTACGGGGACTTGCCACGGGCCTACCATTTGGTCACGCACCGTTAACCCGCCCACGGTGCGGTCGCCAATGGTGATTAAAAAAGTTTTATTGGCCACGGTCGGAAATCGTAACACTCGTAAAGCCGCTTCTTCTAAGTTAAATTGGTCGTATTGCAGAGGAGGCAAAGTGGTGACTACCCGTTGGACCCGACGAGTCATTTTGGGTGGCTTCCCTAACAATACGGCTAAAGGCATATCAATGACTGCGGTCTGATTCGCCTGGTCATCGGTGAGTACCAATTGCCGCTCCTCCGTGGCTTCGCCGATAACGGCAAATGGGCAACGCTCTCGTTCACAGAACGATTGAAATAATGGTAAGTGTTCTTTCGAAATAGCGAGGACATATCGCTCTTGGGCTTCATTGCACCATAATTCCAGCGGCGATAAACTGAGGTCCGCCGAGGGAATGGCTCGTAGTTCAAAACGTCCGCCGCGACCACTGTCATTGACCAATTCGGGCAACGCATTGGATAGCCCGCCGGCCCCAACATCATGGATTGACCAGATTGGGTTATTATCTCCTAATTGCCAACAGGCATCAATCACTTCTTGGCAACGCCGCTGCATTTCTGGATTACCGCGTTGTACTGAAGCAAAATCCAGGGTTTCCTGACTAACCCCAGCGGCGATTGAGGAAGCTGCTCCTCCTCCTAAGCCAATTAACATCGCAGGTCCGCCTAACACGATTAACCAACTGCCCGGTGGAATAGTTTGTTTTTGAACCTGAGAGGGGCGAATATTGCCAATCCCACCAGCCAGCATGATGGGTTTATGATAGCCTCGTCGTTTACCATTCACTGTTTGTTCAAAGGTCCGAAAATAACCACAGAGGGCGGGTCGCCCAAATTCGTTATTGAAAGCACTGGCACCAATAGGGCCTTCCAACATAATTTGCAGTGCCGTGGCCAATCGTGAGGGAGTACCATAAGGTGTTTCCCAGGGTTGCGGCCATTCTGGAATCGCTAACTGAGATACCGAAAAGCCCGTTAAACCTGCTTTCGGTTTCGCGCCGCGGCCCGTTGCGCCTTCATCGCGGATTTCGCCGCCGGAGCCGGTAGCCGCCCCTGGCAAAGGAGAAATTGCCGTGGGATGATTATGCGTTTCTACTTTCAGCAAAATGGCGGTTTCTTCTTCCAGATAACCATATTGCTGAGTATTCGCTTCACGCATAAAACGGGGGCCCGGCCAGCCGGTGATAACGGCAGCATTATCGTGATAGGCCGATACCACTGAGGCGGGATGTTGTTGATGAGTGTATCGGATCATTTGAAACAGTGAGAGCGATTGTGGTTGCTCATCAATAATCCAGTCGGCATTGAAAATTTTATGGCGACAATGCTCAGAGTTGGCTTGTGCAAACATCATCAATTCCACATCCGTGGGATTGCGTTGCCATTGGGTAAAATTAGCCACTAAGTAATCAATCTCTTCCTCGGATAACGCCAACCCATAATCACGATTGGCTTTGATTAAGGCGGCTGGGCCTGCTTCTAATAGATTAATTATTTGCAGTGGTCGTGGGGGGGAAGTCGTCTGAAATAAGTGAGTAGTTTCCTCAATCTCGGTCAACACCACTTCGGTCATGCGGTCATGTAATAAATCACCTAATTGTTGCCATTGCAATTGAGTAAAAGGTACCGTGGTAGTAAATCGCCAAAGAATACCACGCTCGATTCGTTTAATAGAAGTTAAACCGCAAATGGTTACGAGGTCAGTGGCTTTACTGGACCAGGGAGAAATGGTGCCGAGTCTGGGCACGACTAATAAATAGGGTGCGACGACTTGGTCCCAGGTGGGCGTGGAGCCAGTGGTGGGTAAGAGGTTATATAATTTGGTCGTCTCAGCGGTTAATAACGGCCGAGTGAGGTGAACAAAATAGAGATAATGTGCTTCGAGTTGAGTCAGGGTGGGGAGTTGACGTTGGGCCGTTTTTAGGAGTTGGTCACGACGAAAAGAGGATAAGGCGGGGCCGCCAGTATAGTGCATAGGTACCTCTGGAATTTAGAGTTGAATTTAGAGTTGACCACTTTCGAAAAGTGGTCAACTCAGTTTACGCATTGTTATAGTAGTATTCATGTATATGTGTACGGCCTTAGTATACCACGCCTAGGTCAATGTAGGAATCGCCAAAGAGGTGCCCACGTCAAAACGTGGGCACCAGCAGAAATAGAATTTATCTATCAATCTCCCCAAACACAACGTCAATCGACCCAATCAACGTGACCACATCGGCCAACATGTGACCTTTGACTAACTCATCCATCGCCGCCAAATGGGCAAAACCAGGGGCCCGGATTTTCATCCGATAAGGCTTGTTAGCTCCATCTGATACGAGATAAATCCCAAATTCTCCTTTGGGATGTTCGATCGCCGCATACACTTCTCCTTCGGGCGCACAGTAGCCTTCGCTAAATAATTTGAAGTGGTGAATCAAGGCTTCCATGTCGTGTTTCATCACTTCCCGCGGCGGCGGTGCAATTTTATGGTCATCTATCATCACCGGCCCTGGGTTGGCGCGAAGCCAATTCACACATTGTTTGATAATTCGATTGGATTGTCGCATCTCCTCAATTCGCACCAGATAACGGTCATAACTGTCACCATGAGTACCAATGGGAATATCAAAATCGACTTTATCATAAACTTCATACGGTTGCTTTTTACGTAAATCCCAAACGATGCCGGAGCCACGAATCATCGGTCCCGTAAAACCCAATTGTAACGCTCTTTCCGGGGAGACGACACCAATGCCTACCAGACGTTGTTTCCAAATTCGATTATCCGTGAGCAAGGTTTCATATTCATCCACATATTTAGGAAAACGTTGCGTGAAGTCTTCGAGAAAATCGAGCAAAGAACCTTGACGGGCCGCATTAAGTCGCTTGCGGTCGGCGGGACTGTGTTGTGATAAATCTTTCTCCTGATGTTGTGGCATCGTCTCTGGGAGGTCGCGATAAACGCCCCCCGGCCGATAATAGGCCGCGTGCATTCGGGCCCCAGAAACCGCTTCATAACAATCGACTAAATCTTCCCGTTCGCGAAAAGCGTAGAGAAACATCGTCATAGCCCCAACATCGAGTGAGTGACCAGCTATCCACAGGAGATGATTGAGAATGCGGGTGATTTCGTCAAACATCACACGAATGTATTGAGCGCGAATCGGTGGCTCAATGCCCAACAATTTTTCTACGGCTAGGACGTAAGCATGTTCATTACACATCATAGACACATAATCTAGGCGGTCCATGTAGGGTATTGTTTGATTGAATGGTTTAGTTTCGGCTAATTTTTCGGTGCCACGGTGGAGCAAACCGACATGAGGGTCAGCCCGTTGCACTACTTCACCATCGAGTTCTAAAATGAGACGGAGCACGCCGTGGGCCGCGGGATGTTGTGGACCAAAATTGACAGTATAGTTGCGAATTTCTGGCATAATTTTTCTTCTGTTGTCAGTAGTTGGTTGTGAGTGGTCGGTTTGAATTTAGGTATTCACTTTAAGGTGTTTCGAAAATTCGCTTTGCTCATTCCATGAAAGCTTAAAATGCTAATTCAACCAGTTAGGTTTAAAATATTCTATTTGAGTAATAATTTTAAGAATAACCGATTTAGCGATTCAAGTAAAGTTAGATTACGCTGGCTACGCTGACTATTTATTTATTCATTTAATTAATTTATACTTCACTCTGGTTAAGCCTAAATCGGTTAATACGCTTGCTATTTATGGAATATAATGGCGTATAAACCATATATAATTATTGACAATTGCGACAAATGAGGAGTGATGTACATGACTAATCATAAGGATTACCAATCTCTTTACGATTTATCGCTAATAAACCCAGAGGCTTTTTGGGGTGAAGCGGCTAAAGGTATTCACTGGTATAAGCCACCGACTAAAATTTTAGATGATAGCCGTAAACCCTTTTATTTGCTTCCTAAAATACATGAAAATTCATGATTCAGAACTTACCTCATCAACAAGACTTGCTGAAGGTCGAGGTGAGGCCTCTGTTTTTAGATATTATCGTCATAGATTAGCGCCCAAACCCATTGAGATAGACATTCTCAAATATTTTGAATTGCGCTTTCAGAAAGTAGTGGCGGCTAAACAGGAAATCCAATTTAAAATCAACTCTCAAACTATCCAAAACCTACAAATTTTGAAAGGCACCGCGACTGATTTAAGTTTCCTTAAACAGGAGACAATTGACTACATTTATACGGATCCACCTTATGGTAAACAAATTCCCTATCTGGATTTATCGGTTATGTGGAATGGTTGGTTAGATTTGGCCGTGACGGAAGAGGATTATCAATTGGAAGCGATTGAAGGTGGCGAACATGAAAAGACGAAAGAGGACTATAATCATCTCATTGCCAAGTCGATTGAAGAGATGTACCGCGTCCTCAAATTTGACCGGTGGCGGAGTTTTGTCTTTGCCCATAAAGACCCAGAATTTTGGCATTTGATTATCGATACAGCGGAACGTTGTGGTTTAGAATATGCGGGCGCAGTCAAGCAATCCAACGGGCAAAGCAGTTTCAAAAAACGTCAAAATCCATTTACGGTGCTGTCTGGACAATTGATTATTAATTTCAAAAAAGTGCGCCGCCCGAAAGCGATTTTAAAAGCCAATTTAGGGATGAACATTGGTGAAATCGTTCTGCAAACTATTGAAGGGGTGATTGCCAAACATGATGGTGCAACATTTGAATATCTCAAATCGGTATGACTTTTTTCTAAGGAGCAACAATGGAAGCAATTCGTGAAATTTGTACCATAAAACAAGGCAATCTCATTCTTCAACTGCCTCAACTGTTTTGGGATTGTGAAGTGGAGGTTATTATCTTACCTTTGCGGGAAAAAACTTATACACCTAAGAAAAGTCTTTGCGGGGCATTGCATCAATACGCCAAACCCGATTATATTTCTCAAGAAGAGTTAGCATGGCAAACAGCGGTGAGCGATGATGATACTCATTGATGCGAATATCATTTTGCGTTATTTGCTCAATGATCATCCCCAGTTTTCTCAACAAGCAGCACAAATTATAGATAATCAAAGTGTTAGCGCACCCATAGAGGTGATTTGTGAAGTTGTGTACGTTTTATACAAAGTGTATCAAATCCCTAAAACAGAAATTCAACAACAAATCTCTTCTTTATTAGATGAAAATTTGATTACTGTAGATAAACCAGAGGTTGTTAAATATGCTCTGCTATCATTTGTAAATGATAATATAGATATTGTTGATGCAATACTGCTCGCCTATTGCATTATAGAAAATAAAAGTGTTTTAACTTTTGATAAAAAATTAAATCAGTGTTTAGAGCGAAAACAGTCTTCTTTCCCCTAACCCATAAGATACGGAGAAAACCGCATCTGATTTCTTTAAAGGCTAAAAAGAAAGGTCATGCCCATTTGCATGAAGATGGTTTTTTTAGTGGCTTGACAGTTTGCCAGAATGATGTAATTTGGTATAATGCTTGCTTAATTTTTTCAGAGTATGCTT
>DZAL01000387.1 GCA_022729575.1 Thiomargarita sp. | reverse complement strand
AAGAACTTCTGGAACTCAAAAAACATTTGGAGGCTTCGCCTACCAATGTTCTGGATTTTGAAATAGGAGACAAAGTGCAATTTACGGTACTGGAAAATTTTAAATTTCCAGGCAATAAGTTGTTTGTCCGAGACGATGGTAAGGTTGGATTTCCAACCATTAACAGCATTTCGTTTGAGGTTGGCGACACCGTGCGTGGCGTCGTCCGGCGTAATTCAGACACGTACTTCTTTGTGGAAGTGCAGGAGGTTATTTAAATACGACAGGAAATAAGGTGGGCGCAAGCCCACCTTATTTTTTTCTTGTTCGTTTTTTTTATTCTTACCATTCAACAAGTATCATTCCTGGACCACCGGACCCGGGGTTGCCAAGTCCTGAGACCTCATAATAGTGACCACCACCGCCACCACCGGAAACACCACCATCACCGGAAGGGCCTGTAGGACCGAATGTACCCATTGGACCACCACCACCACCTGCTGCAAACCCACCATTCGCACCATCATCACCCCCAGTTCCGGGATAGCCGGATGGTAGAGGACCACCAGTTGTAGATCTATAGAAATTCTTATCTAAAATGGAAATAGGAGTATAATCGTGAGGACTATAACCTATCACTTCTGCACCACCACCTATATCACCCATAGCTGCGGGAGTTGTATGTGTAGTACTTAAAAAGGTTAGAATTCCCCCACCACCACCACCCATAAGAGATTCAAGATTCGAAGTACTCCGCCCTCCATCACCGCCATCAAAATTATAATCACCCCCAGAAGCAACTCCACCATTGCATCCGCCAGTCGCTGCCGGGCCCCCTGCATGCCCGGCAGTCGCTTGGCATACATTTCCAAATGAGGTTACTGCTGAGTTAACTACAACGGTATATGTTGGTGAAGGGTTGTTGATGGTTTTTTGTGAGAAACCGCCCCCACCACCTCCGTAGCTTGCATTGTCATTTTCTCCATTTCCGGCCGCACCATTACCACCTGCTCCTAAACAACTAACTCTTATAGAAGTTGCTCCAGAGGGTACTGTATAGGTACCACTATAGCTACTACTAGTAGCTATAACTTCGGAATTCCCGCCTCCAAATGGTATCCAAGAACCAGTGCCACCGCCTCCGCCGCCGGTACCACCAGTACAAATAATATCTCTACTATAATAACGCGCCATTTTATTCCTCCATTCCATATGCTCTAAATACTACCCCGTCTAAATTAGACTTGACCTCTAATACTTCACCCGGGCTCATTATAAGACCCGTTCTTTCAAGAACTTCCCCAGAAGATAACTTAGTAGTATATTCAATAATATCTCCTCCGATAACTATTCTTACATCAGCTTCAAAAATATTAGTATTACATACATTAATATTTAATACTGTAGATTTATCGGCCGGAACTGTATATATAGTATGACTTGTATTTGCTACCGAACTTATCGACCCTAGTTTTTTTGTGATTGTAACCATTAAAATCCTCCGTAATAATATAAAGTTTGTTTCGTACAGCTAGTAACAATGCTACCACCACCACTGCCACCACCACCGTTAATTGCCACCCATTCTTTGATGCTACTACCGTTGCCCACGCAAGTCTTTTTATATAGGTAAACTGAACCCGCATCAGTAGCCGCGGTATCATCTTGCGGAGCCGAAACGGCTACGAAGTCTGCATTTAAAGTTAATGATCGCCCGAACCAATCAGAATTGGCAGGTGTTGGGTTATCTACAGTTTGAACATAAGTCCACACGTTTTCAACTAGCTCATATAGATAAGCTACACCAGAAAATGAATCTTTACCATACGCGCCAATTATCAATACACCATTTTCTAATACAGCACTAAAACCAAAACTATCGTTATCTTGTGGAAACGGATTAAGTATAGTCTGGGTCAAAGTAAATAATGGAGTTGCTAATGGGTTAGAATTTTTTGTATAAACGTATACCACGCCAGCGTCTGTTTGGCTAT
>DZAL01000386.1 GCA_022729575.1 Thiomargarita sp. | reverse complement strand
GCGTAGCCAGGTAGGGTGGGCAACAACAGGTTTATCGTGGCCCACCACACCCATTTACCCTACTTAGCCAAATTTTTAATCCGGCCCGACCTACCACTGCCATTAAGTTAAGGCGCGTTGGAGTCCAAACCTTCAGATTTGGACGAGATTGGTCAAGGTAAGACGGCGTTGCCAAATCTGAAGGTTTGGACTCCAACGCCGTAACTTCAGCTTAACTTAATGGCATTGGCCCGACCTACGAGGTCTTCAAGACCTCGTAGGTCTAAACCTTGACTCCCGACCTTTCTGGTGATAGTATAGCAAGAATTTTCTGGTATAATGGTTGGTGTCCCCAGTGAACAAAAACGGTGCTGGAGTCCAAATCTTTAGATTTGGGCAGGTTCCCAAATCTAAAGATTTGGTAGTCCCTGCTAACCAATGGAGGTATTAACCGCCGGGTGCTAAGTTTCCTAAACCTTTGAGGTTTAGGAAACTTTGGCCTTTGATAACTCATTGAATTTTAACGCCTCCATTGGTTTGGCGGGAAGACCATCGTCACCACGTCGGTGGCCAGGCAGATACCTTCCGACTGCTAGTTCGCGTGGGAACGAGAAACATGACCACTACTTATACTTTACTTTTATGGAGATTCGTATGAACCAAGAAGAACCACTTTCCCCAGAACTGGTGGAACACAAGAAACAACTTTACTTACAACGCACTCACGAACTATACCAGGATATACGCACCTGGTTAAAGGACCTTCCGTTGCAAGTAGAGGAGTCCCAAACGGGGATTCATGAAGCCCTAGGGCGTTATCAAGTCCCTGTCTTGACGGTAAAAACGGCCGCGGGCGAACTGTTAGCCGCGTTTAAACCGACTGGTGCCTCGGTCTTATTGGCCGAAGGGGCTATTGATGTCAAAGGACTGTTTCGCGAGTATGTCGTCTATATGGTGGTAGGTTATCCCCAAGAGGGGTATTTCAACTTAAAGCAAGATGGATGGTATTGGATGGAACAACGTGATGTGGATCCTCATTTGCTGAATAACCAGAACACTTTACTGCAACTGATTACCTGGGTAAGCGACTATGAATTCTAATCCCTTGCCTCCTCTTTTGGAGATTTATGAAACGGCCCAACACAGCTTTAAAATCGCGGAACGGGCCACCAAAACTCAAGAACCCAAGGCCCGGCAAAGATTGTTGCAACGGACTCACCTGGAAACTCCCCCGGTGGAGGAAGCTATTCAGATGATTGAGAAGAGTGCCAACGAAACCGATGCGCTATTTGTCTTGGCCATGTGGGCCACGTTTGAACGTTTTTTGAGACAGGAGTTGCAGACCCGCGGACGCTGTCTGTGTCTCAATCAACCACCGGTGTTGGGACAGGCCCTGTATGAACATTTTGAAAAGGAAGTCGAATTTTGGAAGCCCGGAGAAATCCTCGACGTTCTGAAAGACAGTCTGTTTAACCAACAAACGATGTTAATTGGTCATGCTAAACAAATTTTAGCGTATCGGGATTGGGTAGCGCACGGTAAAAACCCCAATCGTCCACCACCCACAGACCTGAAACCGTTGGCTGCATATAAAACGTTGAATGACATCGTCGAGACGTTGTTACGATATTCACCTGCGGCAACGGTTTGAACAGACCTACGAGATTTTCTCGTGCCCGCATGGGAAACGAGGAAATTTGGTTATCTTCTCCACAGGAGGTAGAAACACATGATTGCCTGGCATCGATTATTCGGGTTAGCCTTGCAGGATTTATTAGCGACTTCGCCTTACCAGGTGGAAGTTGAAAAAGATTTATCGGTTCAGCAACAACGCATCGACATCATTATTATCGAACAGGGAGACAGCAACGGGGCCGTGGTCATCGATTTACCAGATGGTTTGGACAATTTAGCCAAACATAATTTGATAACCTACAAATCGTTGCGTCAACCTTTGGAAGAATGGACGTTAGATGAATTGATAGGTCATTATGTGAGTTATCG
>DZAL01000385.1 GCA_022729575.1 Thiomargarita sp. | reverse complement strand
GGAACTTGGTAGCCAACTCAATGCAACAACTCTCGCCAAATTCATGGGTGAAATCACCGAAGTGAATTATGCGGGCTGGCTTGAGTCGCTGCAAAATGCAATGACTGAATTCAATATCAATACGCCACAAAGGATCTCCGCGTTCATGGCGCAGATATTGGCGGAATCGGGTGGAATGAAAAAGACGCAGGAAGAGCTTATTTATAACGATGGTGTTCAAGTGACCATATCCTCTTTGCTAAATAATGCCCCTAGTTCCGCTATTGCCTTGTGGAGTGCGTGGAGGTATCAGGCTGGCCGCACCCTCGATGCATATAACTCAACGTCACAAAGTGAACTTGCCAATGCAAGATCCTGGTTCAAGGACGTAATTGTTGCGGGTGTTTATGGCATAGATGTCAACCACTTGAAATCAGCCATATTGCAAACAAAGGTTATTTGGAACGAATCCGCCAAGGAGGTGCTTGCTAATCGCATATATTCGAGCGATAAGGGAAATCCCGTTGGGCAAGGAGTAAATGCGAATGGCCCGGAATCATCCGGGGACGGGTATAAATATTTGGGGCGCGGTCTGATACAACTCACTGGCAAGGCCAATACCACTGCATTTATAAATTATCTCAATTCTCGAGGTGAGTTTGAATTGGCCAATAGCATTTTGAGTGACACCAGATTAATCGCGACCAATCATGATTTGGCCGCGCGCTCTGCTGCGCATTATTGGAGCGTGAGGGTTACGAACGCAAGGGCAGATACGGTTATCGAGACCAATCCACCAGCATACTCCGCCGTTAATACGGGAACCGCACAACACCCACATTGGGTTTATGATCAATACACTTCAAAAATTTCAAAGAGAGTTGCCACTGATCGAGATTCATATGAAGAAAGATGGAACTATTGGCATAGGGATGTCATATACGCATATAACCATGGAAACCCATATGAGAGCATGCGTGATGTACTACGGCGTGTTGGCATTTCGACTACGAGTGCTGCTGGCTACGAGAGTAAATTCGGCATCGCATTGCGAGTGCAACAGCCATTACCAATAGGAAGTGCCCCGAAGGCCCTTTTGGCGGATTATTATGAAATGAATTACGCCACGCTGGAGAGTCGCCTCAGCATGTCTTCGGTATTTGAAATTGATGAAACACCTGTTAACCAAGATAAAGGATTCTCCATGTTTATTCTGGATAGCGATGTTATCCCGCAGTACACGCCGTCAGTTGAGGTCGTCGCGCAGGCAAGGCATGGTGAGCGTGTGACCACGAAGCAAAGCCACAACATCGGGGTCTGTTCTGTTGTTCATCCCAGCGGCACGGGTAAAGTGCATCTTTTTCCTTTAAATCGAGCAAATGGATATTTAAGCCCATTAGCCCTGAAAATTAATGAGTCGACTGCATCTATTACGCTTCTTCATGGTCCCAAGCATGGTCACGTCGGCCCGGATGAGGATGGCAACTGGGATCACGCTAAATATGTGCCGGATGACGATTATCTGGGAGACGAACCGCTTGCCATAAAGAAGGATTATTTTGTTATACGGGTAAGCGGAAACGGATATTCAGTAACAATTAATTATTTTATTGCCATAACCGATGGTGTCAATGTCAAGGTCAACCCAGATCCAATATGCCAATGGCCTTGGTGGAAAATGCCTAAATATAAAGAAAATAGTGGGAGTTTTACTGAATTGGGATATGAAAAAAACTCAGGGGTTGATGGCGATACAGCGGGAACATTGATTATCGAGAGTGAACCACAGTTATATATTGGCCAACCTTCTCAACAATCCTCTCAACTTAAGCCAGGGCAAATTTGTTCTACCCGAAAACTCGTCATTCCGGCGAAAGCCGGAATCCAGATTTCACCATCTAATCAGGCTGTTAACTTTGATTAGACGATTGAACTGGATTCCGGCTTACCCCACGCCGGAATGACGGTAAATCAAAGGGTTACAACTAGAACAAATTTGCCGTGCT
>DZAL01000384.1 GCA_022729575.1 Thiomargarita sp. | reverse complement strand
TGACAACTTTTCGAAAGTTGTCAAATCTTGACGGTTTTAGATTTGACAACTTTTCGAAAGTTGTCAAATCTTGACGATTTTAGATTTGACAACTTTTCGAAAGTTGTCAAATCTTTAGATTCGGATTAGATTTGACAACTTTTTGAAAGTTGTCAAATCTTAGATTCGGATTAGATTTGACAACTTTTCGAAAGTTGTCAAATCTTTTAGATTAAATTGGATTAAATTGAGTTAAATCCCTATTGATTAATACAGATTAAAAATTTATCATCCTGTATAAACCCCAAGGGTTTCAAACACGTTTGTGATTTTTACAAGGGTTTTAAATAACCTCACAGGAGAAGTATATTATGAAACATCACACTGGTTTTACCCTGATTGAAATGGCCGTTGTGTTAACGATTATTGGTTTGCTCGTGGGGAGCTTATTAGTCCCATTGATGACGCAAATTGATAATGCCAAAATTCAAGGCACGACTAAAACACTGGCTGAAATAAAAACCGCTTTAATTAATTATGCTACTGCTAATAACCGGCTACCTTGTCCTGCACTCAAGCCAGAAACGGGAGAAGCAGTTGCCATTGGAGATGCTCTTTGTGATCAACAAGGCTACCTACCTTGGGCCAGTTTAGGCACTCATCAGTACGATGCGTGGGGCGGTCATTTATGGTATCGCACCAATCTTTCCTATACTAAAAGAGATGGGTTGGCCCAGTTAGCAGTCACTTCTAGCTCACTGACGATTAAACTCGAATCAGCAACCACGATTGAGGATGTAGTGGCTATTATTTTTTCGTATGGTAAAAATCGACAATATGCGGCCAACTCATTTAAGTTCTTAGGTGAGATAATCTTACCTAGTGCGGTTGCCAGTAGCACTACCTTGTCAGATAACTCAGTCGCCTGCACTCCCAGCAAAGTCTGCTACACCAAAAGTGCTTACATACCCAACGGCTTCGACGACAACTTAATATGGTTAAGTCGCACCACCTTAGTAGAGCAATTAGTTAGTGCCGGTAAATTACAAACCAAATTAATGACTTCTCCCTCTGTGGACCTGCCAACGGTAAATATTACTCTACCAACATTTAACCGAAGCATCAGTTGCGACACTTATGACAAATGGGGAGATTGTGTCAGCAGTTTAAGCAATCAAACCTGTGAACAAAATTGTCCTTCTTTAAAACCAGGTAATCATACTGAATCCAAGTGAGCGAATCCAAGATTTGACAACTTTAAAAAAGTTGTCAAATCTAAAGCGAATCCAAGATTTGACAACTTTAAAAAAGTTGTCAAATCTAAAGCGAATCCAAGATTTGACCACTTTAAAAAAGTTGTCAAATCTAAAGCGAATCCAAGATTTGACAACTTTAAAAAAGTTGTCAAATCTAAAGCGCAGAAGAACGAACTAACAGGAAAATAAACTATGGCCACCTCAAAAGGTTTTAGTTTACTGGAAATGGCGATAGTAATAGTAGTCATGGGATTGCTTTTAGGCGGCACCTTAACTCCACTCAGCACCCACTTTGACCAGCAACGTCGCCAACTAACTCAACAACGTTTACAAGAAATTCAAGAAGCATTATTGGGATATGCGGTCCTACATAAACGTTTACCGTGTCCTGCCGAATGTGGTAAGTTTGGAGCACTCAAGAGCGATGGGACTACTGTGTGTAGTGATGATGAAGTCGGTAAAGAGTCGCCTACTTGGTGTAGTAAACAATATTATTTGCCATGGGTTACCTTGGGAGTGGGACGTTATGATAGTTGGGGCAATCCATTTTGGTATGAAGTTGAAACCGCTTATACCAACACCGTCAAACCTAATATTGTTGCCGACTTGAGAATTAGAGATACTAGAGATCTTTATCTCACCAACAAAAGTGGTGATTCGCGGGTCGTGGCGATTATCCTATCTGGTGGGAAGCAACGTGATCTTGACTTACCTAATGATAAAAGTCCACCCCCCCCCCCCCCCCCCCCCCC
>DZAL01000383.1 GCA_022729575.1 Thiomargarita sp. | reverse complement strand
CAGGAATATCAACCTGTTGTCCATCGACTACGCCTTTCGGCCTCGCCTTAGGTCCTGACTAACCCTAGGTGGACGAACCTTGCCTAGGAAACCTTGCGCAAACGGTATGAAGGATTCTCACCTTCAATCGATACTCATGCCGGCATTCTCACTTCTAAACAGTCCACTAATCCTCACGGTTTAGCTTCATCCCATTTAGAACGCTCCCCTACCCCTTTGTATAAATACAAAAGTCACGATTTCGGTACAATGCTTAGCCCCGTTGAATTTTCGGTGCAAAGGCGCTCGACTTGTGAGCTGTTACGCACTCGTTAAATGGTGGCTGCTTCTAAGCCAACATCCAAGCTGTCTTGGCGGCTTCACTTCCTTTTCCACTTAGCATTGATTTTGGGACCTTAATCGGTGATCTGGGTTGTTTCCCTCGCGTGCATGGACGTTATCACCCATGTACTGACTGCTAGATATATTTAATGATATTCGGAGTTTATTTATATTCAGTACCCCTAGATGGGGCCATCATATATTTAGTGCTCTACCCTCATTAAACTCAAACTCTAACGCTAGCCCTAAAGCTATTTCGGGGAGAACCAGCTATATCCAGGTTCGATTGGAATTTCACCTCTATCCACAAGTCATCCAAGCACTTTACAACGTACATTGGTTCGGTCCTCCATAAAGTTTTACCTTTACTTCAACCTGCTCATGGATAGCTCACCTGGTTTCGGGTCTACAACTACATACTAAATCGCCCTATTAAGACTCGGTTTCCCTACGGCTCCGTTTACTTAACCTCGCATGTAATCATAACTCGCCGGCTCATTCTGCAAAAGGCACGCCATCACCCATTAACGGGCTCTGACTTGTTGTAGGCAACATAGTTTCAGGATCTATTTCACTCCCCTTCCGGGGTTCTTTTCGCCTTTCCCTCACGGTACTGGTTCACTATCGGTGAATAGGTAGTATTTAGCCTTACCCAGTGGTCTGGGTAGATTCAGACAGGATTTCACGTGTCCCGCCCTACTCAGGATCCTACTAAGAGATAATAAAATTTCGACTACGTGACTATCACACTCTATGGTTTTGCTTCCCAGCAATATTTGTCTATCCTATTATTTTGTAACTCTATAAAGTAGTCCTACAACCCCATTTATAAATAAATGGTTTGGGCTCTTTCCTTTTCGCTCGCCGCTACTCAGGAAATCGAATTCTCTTTCTTTTCCTCTAGGTACTTAGATGTTTCAGTTCCCTAGGTTCCCTTCTTTAACCTATGAATTCAGTTAAAGATACTCCTTATTGAAGTGGGTTTCCCCATTCGGAAATCTCCGGATCGTAGCTTATTTCCAGCTCCCCGAAGCTTATCGCAGGTAATCGCGTCCTTCATCGGCTCCTATTCCCAAGGCATCCACTATGTGCCCTTAATAACTTATTAATATTACAGAATATCCTAATTATTAAGATTTTTAAGATTATTGATGTATTCAGTTTTCAAAGAGCTTTTATCTTTTATGCTGAAGAGAGAAATTCCCTCAAAACTAAATAGAACCGGGACTACATTTTTTAAAAGAAAAACATAGAAAACTTTATAACAATTTTTCCATAGAAAGGAGGTGATCCATCCCCACGTTCCCGTAGGGATACCTTGTTACGACTTAACCCCAATCATCGATCCTACCTTCGACGGCTCCCTCCCATTACTGGGTTAGGCCACCGGCTTCGGGTATTACCAACTCTCATGGTTTGACGGGCGGTGTGTACAAGGCCCGAGAACGTATTCACCGCGGCATGCTGATCCGCGATTACTAGCGATTCCAGCTTCATGGAGTCGAGTTGCAGACTCCAATCCGAACTAAGGACTGCTTTTTGGGATTAGCTTACCCTCGCGGGATTGCAACCCTTTGTACAGCCCATTGTAGCACGTGTGTAGCCCTAGGCATAAGGGCCATGAGGACTTGACGTCATCCCCACCTTCCTCCCCGTTGACCGGGGCAGTAT
>DZAL01000056.1:20253-29709 GCA_022729575.1 Thiomargarita sp. | reverse complement strand
TTCGCCTTTTGGGAGTAGTAAATCCAATTTTATTGCTATTTTGCAATTGGCTCATTATACTTGGCAGGTTAAATTTATCGAAGTCGAAAATTGACGCAGGTGACTCATTAAGGGTATAGATTATATGTGATGATTCTGATTTCGACTCATTTTAACCATGGTCGGAAAGATGTAGCACCCATGGTCTAACTCACAGCATCAGACGGGTTAGATGGTAAATGGTTTCCCCCAGCGAGGGAGATTAAGGGTGGAGAATTTAAAAGTCAAAGAGTGATTTGGATTTATCCTCCTACCCGCTCAACTCTTACTTAAATTAAGCCGCGTTGGAGTCCAAACCTTCAGCAGAGCTTTGGACGAGATTGGTCAAGGTGAGACGGCGTTGCCAAAGCTGAAGATTTTGACTCCAACGCCGTAACATTAACTTAACTTAACCTGGTGTGCAACACCATCTAATCAGTGGTCATTTAAAATTGACTAACTGAATGCGGAGCCTCAACACAAGTGTTGGGACGAACCAACATGGAGTCCCAAAACACGTTTTGGGAGGTCCTAACATGAGTGCTCCCAACAGGTTGTGGTGTTGGGGTACCCCGCATTCGTTGAAGATGTGGTCCCAAAACGTGTTTGGGGACTCCGCACTCGTTGAATAACCACTGAATAGATGGTGTTGCAACAAGGTAATGACGTATAAATCCACTAAAGTAACTTAAATTACTAGAGTTATTATCATACTATAAAATTGATATTATAATGGTATAAATGTAAAAGAATATTGCTACATGACTTGTTGTCACCCCCTATTCAATTGCTGATTTTTATCGTACAATAAACCCCTTTCTAGTTAGCACTCAGGAGAATCTCGAAAAACCATGTTAGAAAATTACTTACCTATACTCATGTTTATGCTGATCGGCATTGCCATGGGCGCAATCACCTCTCTTATAGGCTTTCTTTTCGGTAGCCACCGGCCGGATCCCGAAAAAAATTCCCCTTATGAATGTGGATTTGAAGCATTTGAAGATGCTCGCATGAAATTTGATGTACGATATTATTTAGTTGCCATTCTGTTTATCATCTTCGACTTAGAAATCGCTTTTCTCTTTCCGTGGGCGGTAGTATTTAAAGACTTAGGTTTATTTAGCTTTGTCGCCATGATGATATTTTTGGCAATTTTAGTCATTGGTTTTATTTATGAATGGAAAAAAGGAGCCCTAGAATGGGAATAGAAAATCTCTTGCAACAAAGTGTAATCACTACCTCTGCTGATGCTCTCATCGGCTGGGCTCGTACCGGTTCAATGTGGCCAGTCACCTTCGGCTTGGCCTGTTGCGCTGTTGAAATGATGCACGCCGGTGCCTCACGCTACGACCTCGACCGCTTTGGCATTATGTTTCGTCCTAGTCCGCGCCAATCCGATGTGATGATAGTAGCAGGGACTCTGGTCAATAAAATGGCCCCAGCATTACGCAAAATTTATGACCAGATGGCGGAACCACGTTGGGTCATCTCCATGGGCTCATGTGCCAATGGTGGCGGTTACTACCATTATTCTTATTCGGTAGTCAGAGGCTGTGACCGAATTATACCCGTGGATATTTATGTGCCTGGCTGTCCACCGACTGCGGAAGCCTTACTTTACGGTATTCTACAACTTCAACAGAAAATTAAACAACAAACCATTGCACGCGCCGCTTAACGCTTAATTTAGGAGTGTCAAATTTTATTCAGTTTGACACCCACCCCGGCGCGTCAAACTTCAGTCTAGCAACTTCATTTATGGCAGCATATCAACAAACTTTACTAGAACAACTGCAACAACGCTTTAGCAATATTTTGCTCAAAGTGGAGATTGCCAAAAAAGAAGTCACGATAGAAATTTCTGATGTACATATTCTCCCCGTCTGTTATGCTCTTCGTGACGACTTCGGCTTTGAACAACTCATTGATTTATGTGGAATTGATTATTCCATCTACGCTCAAGCCGATTGGGAAACGAAAACCGCCTCCAGTACTGGTTTTAGTCGTGGAGTGAGCACCACCGCTACGCTCCAGACCGCAACGCCCAAATATTCTCGGTTTGCAGTAGTCTATCATCTCCTCTCGGTGCAACAGAATCGACGTTTACGGGTGCGAGCCTACACGGAAACCGACCAACCGCGAATTGACTCGGTCATTAAAGTCTGGAATTGCGCCAACTGGTTTGAACGTGAAGCGTTTGACCTTTATGGCATTTTATTTGAAGGACATCCAGATTTACGCCGCCTGCTCACTGATTATGGTTTCATTGGTCATCCCTTCCGCAAAGACTTCCCCATAAGTGGCAATGTGGAAATGCGTTATGACCCAGAGTTGAAACGAGTGGTGTATGAACCCGTGTCGATTCCACCACGGGTATTGGTGCCCAAGGTGATACGACACGACAACCGTTACACTAATTAACAGACCACACGGATGATAGTGTTGTACCAGTAATCATAAGCGGTTTTGGAGTCCGGAATTTATTCCGTTGGAGTCCGAACTTATTCCATTTCAGACGGAATCAATTCCGGATTCCAAAAGCGCTACAACACTACCCACGGAGGTTATCCCTGGCAGAGATGGCCCCCGTTTCAACACCTAGTTTTAGAACAACCCAATGTTAATTGAAACCAATACCTTTTCTACAACCCTTGAGCCGAATTTAAAACGAGAAGCTGAAGCCATCTTCAAACAACTGGATTTATCACCTACAGAAGCAATCAGCCTGTTTTATGAACAAGTTTGCTTACGTCAGCAGTTACCGTTTGAATTGAAAACACCTAACCAAATCACACTAGAAGCAATGGAAGATGCCCGACTTAGAAGAAATTTGATAACTGCTAAAAGTGTCGAAGACATTTTTAACAACATAGAAGATGATGACAACGACCAAGAATGAAAAATATCCACCAGACCAAACCGTTCAGAAGAGACCTGAAACGCCTAACCAGAGCGGGACAAGATTTGACTGAACTGAGATCAGTTATTGAAAGATTGGCTAACGGTGAAATATTGAACCTAACATATCGTGATCATTGGAGGAAAGGAAATTATCACGCTTGCCGAGAATGTCACATTAGACCTGATTGGCTATTGATTTATGAATCTTCCGAAACGGACTTGATTCTAGTACGTACAGGTTCCCAGGCAGAACTCTTCTGCTAAGTTAAGCCCGATTTGTAGGGTGCGTCCTACGCACCACTCGGGCACAGTGCGGTTTTTCAAATTACCTTGGCTTAATGGCATTGATGCAGTAAGTGAGAACCTGAGAACGGAAAAAAGGTGCGTTACGGCACCACCAGACGTGCCTAACGCACCCTACACTTGCTTATTATTCATGATGCTCCCAATTGGCCAAATCAAAAAAATAGGACTACCCAAAATTTGGCATATAAAATGCCACATAAGATAAAATAAGGGAATAATTGATATTTACCCTCAAATTAATCCAAATTAATTCCTCTCTATGAGCAAATATTATCAGGAACAATTTCATGCAACAACAACGTAAATATTTTGGCACCGATGGTATTCGTGGTACTGTCGGAGTCCCACCGATTACCCCCGAATTTATCTTAAAGTTAGGTTGGGCCGTAGGTCGTGTACTAAAAAATGGAAATGGTCAAAGAAGTAAAGTTTTGATTGGTAAAGATACTCGAATTTCTGGATACATGTTCGAATCCGCATTAGAAGCCGGATTATCAGCCGCCGGCATGGATATTCGCTTATTAGGTCCGATGCCCACGCCTGCGATTGCCTATCTCACTCGAACTTTTCATGCGCAAGCCGGTATTGTGATCAGTGCATCCCATAATCCTTTTCAAGATAATGGCATCAAATTTTTTTCCAGTGCCGGTACCAAATTACCAGATGAGGTAGAGTTGGCCATCGAAACGGAAATAGAATCCCCCTCCCCCATATCAATAGTCGCCCCTGACCGATTAGGTAAAGCGGAGCGGATTCACGATGCCCCAGGACGCTATATTGAATTTTGTAAAAGTACGATTCCTTATGAGGTGAATTTAAAAGGATTGAAAATAGTGGTGGACTGCGCTCACGGTGCCACTTATCATTTAGCACCCAACGTGTTTCGCGAGTTAGGAGCTAATGTGATTACCTTGGGTACTCAACCAAATGGTTTAAATATTAATGCCGAAGGAGGCGCCACGAAGCCACAAGCATTACAAAAAATGGTGCTCGAAAGTCGTGCCCATTTAGGAATTGCTTTAGATGGCGATGGTGACCGTGTGATTATGGTGGATGCTCATGGTGAGGTGGTCGACGGCGATGAATTGTTATTTATCATTGCTGCGGCTCGTCAACAAGCCGGGACTTTACAAGGTGCGGTCGTGGGGACGGTGATGAGTAATTTAGGCTTAGAGCAGGCTTTAAATGAACGTGGCATCGCGTTTACTCGTGCGCAAGTGGGAGACCGCTATGTATTAGAAATGTTGCAACAACACGGTGGGCGGTTAGGCGGAGAATCCTCAGGACATATTATTTGCTTAGATCGCACCACTACGGGTGACGGGATTATAACGGCGTTGCAAGTATTGGCCATTAGCCGGCAAACTGGGCAACCGTTAGAGGTGCTCAAATCGGGGATGCAAAAATGTCCGCAACGAATGATTAACGTGCCTATTTTACAAAATAGTGCCCAGATTATTTCTCGGCCTGAGATACAAACCGCTAAACGGATAGCCGAACGAAAGTTAGGCACACATGGACGTATCTTGTTAAGACCGTCTGGCACGGAGCCGTTGATTAGAGTGATGGTGGAAGGATTTGATGCCCAATTAGTCGACACGGTGGCTTATGGATTAGCGGAAGCGGTCAAACTCGCCGCGTAACAGGGCGAAACGCCTAACCACCCCCAACCCCTCCTTGGTAAGGAGGGGAGAAAGAGGAGTGGTCGAAACTCCCACCGGCTGCACCACCCCCAACCCCTCCTTGGTAAGGAGGGGAGAAAGAGGAGTGGTCGAAACTCCCACCGGCTGCACCACCCCCAACCCCTCCTTGGTAAGGAGGGGAGAAAGAGGAGTGGTCGAAACTCCCACCGGCTGCACCACCCCCAACCCCTCCTTGGTAAGGAGGGGAGAAAGAGGAGTGGTTGAGTTACTCAATAAATTCTACTAACGGTGGCGAGATTGATGGTTTCGGCCAAAGTAATAAAGTCCAAACTAATAAATTTAAGATTATCAGCAGGTTAACCAATATCTTCCAATAGTAATGAGACCGAGTTGGTTTACTCGGTGTTTCTGGAATCTCTTCCCATTCCGTCTGTTGTTTCAATTCATCTTCGCGTTCAGCTTTTCTGATAGCTTCCAGAATGTAAGACATGATTTATTTATTCCTCTCCCCTCACCCCCGGCCCCCGCCAGAAGCAATGCCATTAAATTAAACCAAGTTTACGGCGTTGGAGTCCAAATCTTCAGATTTGGCAACGCCGTCTCACCTTGAATGGCAGTGTCTTCCAGAGGAAGAGGAGGAGGGAAGGATACAGACTAATCGGTTATGCAGTCGCCAACAATGACGCTTGTAATAACATCTTGGTGTAAGCATGTTGCGGCTGAGTAAATAATTGCTCAGTCTCCCCTTGTTCCACAAATTGACCATGACGCATTACTATAATACGATGTGACATGGCGCGAATGACTTTCAAATCATGGCTAATAAACAAATAACTGATATGATGTTTAGTTTGCAAATGCTTTAACAATTCCAGCACTTGTTTTTGCACCGACACATCTAACGCACTGGTAGGCTCATCCAGTAAAATCAACTGTGGTTCCAAAATCACGGCTCTAGCAATCGCAATGCGTTGCCGTTGCCCGCCCGAAAATTCATGTGGATAACGCCAAAGCATGTTCTCTTGTAATCCAACCTCTTGTAAAATTTGAATAATCCGTTCTCGTCGTTGTGATTTGGTTAACCGTGGGAAATGAATTTCTAACCCTTCGCCGACGATTTGTTCTACCGTTAACCGAGGAGATAAAGAAGAATAAGGGTCTTGAAATACTACTTGAAAATGCCGACGTAACGGTCGTAACTGGCGCGGTCGTAAATTATCTAATCGTTGGCTATCAAAGATGATGGTGCCGCTACATTCTTGCAACCGTAACAAACACATTCCCAAAGTAGTCTTCCCCGAGCCAGATTCTCCAACAATGCCCACGGTTTCCCCCGGATAAACTTGGACCGTAGCATCATCGACGGCTTTAATAACTCCCGTGGTGCGCTTAATCACCAGACCCTGTTGAATCCGAAAATGGCAACAAATTTGCCGACCTTCTAATAACGGTGTGGGATGCGTGGAATAGTCATACTCACTTTGAATGCGTTGCGGTTGACTGTTGAGTAAATGTTGAGTGTAAGGATGTTGTGGTGCCGTAAATAATTGAGTGACCGTAGCCTGCTCCACCAACTGCCCTTGCCGCATAACATAAATGCGTTGCGCAAAACGTTTCACCAGGTTTAAGTCATGCGTGATCAACCAGATGGCCATGCCAAATTCTTTTTGCATCTCCTCTAGTAATTCGATAATTTGAATTTGAATGGTAACATCTAGTGCGGTGGTAGGCTCATCCGCAATCAGCAATTTGGGACGACAAGCTAACGCCATGGCAATCATGATTCGTTGGCGTTGTCCTCCAGAAAAGGTATGTGGATACGCCTCGAAACGTTGGTGAGGCTCAGGAATGCCAGTACGTTCCAATAACTCTAACATGCGGCGCCGCGCCGCGGGCTTACTTAATCCTTCATGTATCAACAAGGGCTCCATCAATTGAGTACCGATAGGATACACGGGGTTTAACGAAGTCATCGGCTCCTGAAAAATCATAGCAATCTCTTTACCCCGGACTTGCCGTAGCTGAGATTCGGACCGACCTAATAGATTTTTACCTTCAAATTCGATTTTACCCTTCGGATAAGTCACTTGTTGCGGGTCATGCAACTGTAGCACTGACAACGCGGTGACTGATTTACCAGACCCTGATTCACCGACCAGGGCCACTTTTTCCCCCGCGTGAATTTGTACACTGACCTGATGTACCACTTCGGTGCGATGTTGAACATAGCGGCCAAAAGCTACTGAGAGATTATCAATATTTAATAATGGATCGTGGTGGTGCATATATTACCCTCTCTAAGAGTTGACCACTTTCAACAAGTTGTCAACTCTAAATTTTGAAATCTAAGAGTTGACAACTTTTAAAAAGTTGTCAACTCTAAATTAATGACATATAATGACATAATTTTTATCATTTGTGACCATATACGATGAATATAAACAATGGAATAATTTATGCTTGAAGACTTGACAATTTTCAAAAAGTTGTCAAATCTAAAACCCAGGTCAATAATTCATGTCGCAATCAATTATACAATCAGCAACTGTAATTTTTTCTCATAAGCCTACGCTAACGCCCTGGTGGATATTATTAAGTTGGATTAGAAACTTATTAATTCTAACAGGTTTGCTGACGATAACCACGATAGGTTTTTTATATTTTTATGGACAACAAACGGTGCGACTCTTCGATGATAAATTTATTAATTCTCTTAGCCAGTTTGTAGAGGAGGTTCTAAAAGGAGATATTACTAATGCCGTTGTTATTAAAATTGTCGTAGAAAAAGAAGTTACTATTCAACAAATTATTCAATCAATGACCAAATATGCGGAACGGCTCCAAGTTAAATTTATTAAAAATTATTCTCTACCTTTAACCAGTCAACCAGTTGCGGCAAAAATTTCTCAACCAGTGGAGATTTTTGAATTTGATGATGAAAGTGTAGTAGCTGCACTATTAGATTATAATCCTAATTTTGCAATTTATTTTCCGTGTCGAATTATTTTATATAAAGATAAAGAAGGTCAAACTTGGTTAGCGACGATTAATTTAACTTTGCTGGTATATGGCACTCAGGGGATGAATCCAGAGACTAAATTGCAGACTTTAAAATTGCAAGATAAATTATTAAAAATCATGGGTGCGGGTGCCAGTGGCTGGAGCATGAGCAATGAATAAAAATTAGGTAAGTACTGAAGCAGAAATTCGGCGGTATTTTCCCTCACCCCCGGCCCCTCTCCCAGAGGGAGAGGGGCGAAAGAACATACGAGAAAATTTATGCTTCCGTACTTAGTAATGAAATTTGGGTGAGAACTTAGGACTGGCAGTCCTTTGAGGACTGCCAGTCCTGACCGTATCTATAGTCATATTCATAAATTTTGGTACCCCACTCGGTCCTCATAGCTGGTGTGCCACACCTATTTTCGTGTATGAATTAGAGTAGAGGCTTTAGCCGTAAATGCCATTAAGTTAAGGAATTTGTCGGTGGCTTGAGGGTCAGGACTGCCAGTCCTTAAAGGACTGGCAGTCCTAGCCAACTCCTTAACTTAATGGCAGTGATGCCGTGTACGGGGTAATACGGTTTTTGTGAAATGGTTATTTATCGTGCATACATATATGAATACTACTATAATGCAATGTGGGTGAGAATGAAGAACCCACATTGCATCACTACCATAACTTGAATAACCTACTTATGACCACTAAAAATCCTCCCACTATTCGTACTTCTCAACGACCTATCAATGAAGTCAGTCTAAATCAAGAAAGTTGGAAAATTTTCCAAATTATGGCTGAATTTGTTGAAGGATTTGAACGACTCTCTAACATTGCACCATCAGTCAGTATTTTCGGCTCGGCCCGTTTCACTCCTGACCATCCCTACTATATTCTCACCGAACAAATTGCCAGAGAATTGTCTGATGCCGGCTTTTCGGTAGTCAGTGGTGGTGGTCCTGGAATTATGGAAGCCGCTAACAAAGGCGGTTATGCGGGAAATTCTTCCAGTGTTGGCTTAAATATTATCCTACCTCACGAACAACGCGCTAACTCCTATCAAGACATTTCTTTAAATTTTCGCTATTTTTTTGCGCGAAAAGTGATGCTGGTCAAATATGCCGCTGCCTATGTGATTTTACCCGGCGGTTATGGCACCTTGGATGAATTAACTGAAATTCTCACCCTCATGCAAACTAACAAAGCACAACAACGGCCTGTTATTTTGGTACAAAAAAGTTTTTGGGAAGGTTTATTAAACTGGTTCCATGACACCCTGTTAACTCAACACACTATTAACCCGGAGGATTTAACTCTGATTACGGTGGCAGACCAACCTAAAGAAATATTAGACATTATCTTTAGTCACTACGAAACTCGTGGTAGTCGTATGGAAGACCATCTATTTCTGTTTTGACCAAAACGTCCTCTCCCTGCTCTTTGGGAAAGCCGATTTGACAACTTTAAACAAGTTGTCAAATCTCGATTGAGAAAGCCGATTTGACAACTTTAAAAAAGTTGTCAAATCTCGATTGGGAAAGCCGATTTGACAACTTTAAAAAAGTTGTCAAATCTCGATTGGGAAAGCCGA
>DZAL01000056.1:0-20153 GCA_022729575.1 Thiomargarita sp. | reverse complement strand
GAAAGCCGATTTGACAACTTTAAAAAAGTTGTCAAATCTCGATTGGGAAAGCCGATTTGACAACTTTAAAAAAGTTGTCAAATCTCGATTGAGAAAGCCGATTTGACAACTTTAAAAAAGTTGTCAAATCTCGATTGGGAGAGCAGATTTGACAACTTTAAAAAAGTTGTCAAATCTCGATTGGGAAATGGGAAGAGAGTCTGAAGAAAGAGGGACTGGCGACAACCACACTTGCATTTAGTATCCTTAATAAAATATAATGGCACACTATATGCTGGGAGGGGTTTGAATAAATTTTCAATCATTCCACTGACTTTATCGAGCTTGCATGTCTGTTTATACTACCATTACTCATGAACAACTAGAAGATTTTTTAACCCATTATAATTTGGGACCTTTATTAACTTTTCAAGGAATCAGTGCTGGCATAGAAAACACTAATTACTTTGTGACCACTACCATGGGTGAATTTATACTGACGTTATTTGAACAATATTCCTATGAAGAAATGCCATTCTTCCTAGAATTAATGGCTTATGTAGCGGAACATGAAATTCCCAGTGCCCATCCAGTGGCAGATAAATTTGGGCAATATTTACGCTGTTTGAATCAAAAACCCGCCGCCTTAGTCAAGCGATTGCGCGGACAAGGCGTGGAATCACCGACGCTAAAACAATGTCAAACCATTGGTTGTGTGTTAGGCTATATGCACACTATTAGCTCAGAATTTCCCTATATTCGCGCCAATGCTCGGGGACCGCATTGGTGGCAAGCAACAGCCAAACGAGTGTTACCTGGTTTAAATTCCAGTGATGCCAAATTATTGCAAGAAGAGTTGCAATTTCAATCTCATCATCGACAACTGCAATTACCTCGTGGTATTATTCATGCCGATTTATTTCGTGATAATGCGCTATTTGAAGGTGATAAACTATGCGGGGTAATTGATTTTTATTATGCCTGCCATGATGTTTTCCTCTATGATGTGGCAGTAACCGTGAATGATTGGTGTAATCTAGCCAATGGTGAATTAGATGAGCCACGAGTAGAAAGCGTGTTAGCAGGTTACTGTAAGCAACGCGAATTAACGCCATTAGAGTGTCAAACTTGGCCAATGATATTAAGAGCTGCCGCCTTGCGATTTTGGTTATCGCGGCTACAAGATTTACATTTTCCTCGTCCTGGAGAAATGACTCATACCAAAAATCCAGACGAATTTAGAAATATTTTGCAAGCACGACAACAGGTGAAACCTTTATAATAAAAGATTTGACCACTTTAGATTTGACAACTTTTTTAAAGTTGTCAAATCTGGTACTCCGGAGAATATTGATGATGACCACAACCCCTAATATTGACCTTCACGAATTAGCCAAATTCAGTAAGTTAGCCGCCCGTTGGTGGGATAAAGACAGTGACTTTAAAACCCTGCATGACCTCAATCCATTGCGATTAGAATATATCGAACAACGCACCGGTGGATTAGCTGGCAAACAGGTATTAGATGTCGGCTGTGGCGGTGGCATTTTAAGTGAAAGTATGGCACAGCGTCAAGCCATGGTCACCGGCATTGATATGAGTGAAGCCGCCCTCAATGTAGCCAAATTGCACTTATATGAATCGGAATTGCAAGTAAATTACCAGCATACTACCGTTGAACAATTGGCCGCCACCCATCCTGCTTATTTTGATGTAGTGACCTGTATGGAAATGTTAGAGCATGTACCTCATCCAGCGTCTATAGTGAAAGCCTGCCATGATGCCGTCAAGCCTGGCGGGCAAGTATTTTTTTCCACGCTTAATCGTAACCTCAAATCTTATCTATTGGCGATTATTGGTGCTGAATATTTATTGAGACTGTTGCCCAAAGGGACCCATGATTATGCGAAATTTATCCAACCAGCAGAATTGGCGCAATGGACCAGGGCGGTTGGATTAGAAGTCAAAGCGATTACTGGCGTAAGCTATCATCCCTGGTTTAAGCAATTTTCATTGGTGCGTGAGGTTTCGGTTAATTATTTAATGTACACCCAACGCCATGAATTAGATTTGACAACTTTTTAAAAGTTGTCAAATCTCGATTAAGATTTGACAACTTCCAAAAAGTTGTCAAATCTGGAACCTAGATTTGACAACTTTCAAAAAGTTGTCAAATCTGGAATCCCTCTCATTGATTTAGATATTGCTCTTCCCGAAAACACCATGACTAAACGACCTTCCTCTGTTACCTCTGAGCAAATAATGAGCACTACCAGCATCTTTATTATTACTTGGCTATCTTTTTTAGCCTTTGGTGGTGCTCCCGCCAATGATGCGCTCGACCCCTCGTGGACCCAAGGCTTAGGCTATGCCTTTAAACATAACTTTCAAGCGGGTATAGACTACATATTCACGTTTGGACCACTCGGTTATCTAAGTAGTACCTTCTCCAGTTACGACAGTGATTTATTCTATTCTTTCGTCCTCTGGCAAATTCTCAATAGTTTCTGCTTTGCGGTCATTTTTATCGTATTCTCCTTTCAATTGCCGCACCGCACCGATAGATTTGTCTATTTAGCGTTAACCATAATTCTACTCACCATCTATTCTTACGACACGCGCTATTTTTTAGGCATGATTGCCAGTGTCAGTCTCCTCCTACGTCCGCCGCCGATGTTTACTCGCACCCCGTTTCATTATTTCACCGTGCTCAACCTAGTATTGCTCTGGTTAGCCATCGCGGCCCTGACTAAATTTTCGAACTTTATCTTAGCCAACCTGGCCATGGTGAGCCTCGCCGTAGGCATTTTTTACACCCGCTCTCGTTGGCAGGCGGTGCTCATTCCGGTAATATTCGGTTTATTTTTAATAATAAGCTGGCGGCTCACTGGTCAAGCCCTAACGCATTTACCACTGTTTATCAAAAATTCCATACTAATGACCAGTAACTACAATGAAGGGATGTCCTTCGGTTTTAATGTTACGGCGATTCAATTTGCGCTCACGGCCATGGGTACGATGACTCTGTTGCTACTCCTCTCCACACTCAGTCCACCCATGCAACTAATCCGGACTATTATTGCTACATTCATTCTCCTAGTTCTATTTATTACCTGGAAAGCCGGTTTTATCTTACAAGAGTCTTATCATTTTTCCCTCTTTTTTACCGTAATCACCTTACTACCTTTTTTGGTACCCTTGGCCGAACCGATGCACCGCACGGTAACCATAATTTGTCATAGTTTACGCTATGCCACGATAGTAGCCGGGTTAACTGGATTGTTTATTGCCGGTCAAGAATTACACTATGCGCCAAAGAATTTTATTGGTCACTGGAATCAGCGCGTGGTAGAAAATTTTATGACGCTGGTGGAATTGCCTTCATTTAAATCAGACCGAGATATTACCGTCGCCCAATTTAAACATTATTATAATCTCCCACTTACCCGTGCTTTGGTCGGCACCGCGCCCGTCGACATTTTTTCCTGGGAGCAAGGCATCTTATTGTTAAATGAATTAAATTGGCAACCGCGTCCGATTTTCCAAAGTTATGCCGCTTACAATTCAGCCCTGTTGGCCCTCAACGGTGATTTTTATGCCAGTGCGCAAGCACCTCCTTTTGTGATCTTTAAATATCAAGAAATTGATAACCGTTTTCCTCCCGGTAGCGACAGTGAAGCACTAAAAATTCTCCTCCGTGATTATTACCTCGTTTTAGTGGAAAAAGACTATATCGTGCTAAAACGCGATCCCCGTGGTCAAGGTCGAGTAGCCGACGGTCAAACCTTGCTCTCGCAGTCAATCAAAATGGGAGAAGTGTTTGACCTGTCGGCGGTAAACGACAAGCTATTATTATTAAAGTTAGACATTCAAAAATCTTGGTGGGGACATTTAGTGGGCTTTCTCTACCGGGTGCCACGGGTAACTTTGGAACTGGAAACCACCACCGGCGCCAAATTGTCATACCGTCTCATTACGCAAATGGCACACTCTAGTTTTTTGATTAGTCCATTGTTAATAAGACCGGCGCATATTTTTAGTTGGTATGCCAATAAACCATTGCGACGAGTAGCTAAGTTGCGAGTAGTGGTAGAAACTGGAGGAGAATATTTTTTTAACGACCAGATGGTAGTGCAAGTCAATGAATTTCCGATTACACGTCGTTTACCACCATCACCATGATTACTCACCTTATGCACGGTTAACTCAACCACCCCCAACCCCTCCTTGGTAAGGAGGGGAGTAAGCACCACCGGCCTCGCAGGGGAGATTCCCCGCCTTAGCCAGGAGGGGACTAGGGGTCACTGCCATTAAGTTAAGCCTGCCAAAGAAACCTTGAAGGTCTAAAACCAGACCTTCAAGGTTAAAACCTGACCGGGGGATTCCTTAACTTAATGGCATTGATACTAGATGGTGTGGTAAGTACTGAAGCATAAATTTTCTCGCATTTTCTTTCGCCCCTCTCCCTCTGGGAGAGGGGCCGGGGGTGAGGGAAAATACCGTAAAATTTCTGCTTCAGTACTTATCTTTCGGCCGCCATTCCCGCGCTGTCGAAACACGTAGTACCAGCTTTAAATATACCTATTTTTATGGTTTTTACCAAATGGTTTGAAGTATAGTAAAATCCATATAAAATTGTACGTACCCTCTGGAGTGCAATAAGAATTATTGCGCCTGGCGGCGCGTAGCGGCGCAATAATTCTTATTGCACTCCAGAGGGAATAGTACAGGTTCAAAGGGATTTTACTATAATACCTCCATTGGTTGGCAGGGACTACCGCCGCACTGGTAGTCCCTCCAAACCAATGGAGGTGTTAAAATTCAATGAGTTATCAAAGCTCAAAGTTTCCTAAACCTTTGAGGTTTAGGAAACTTAGAATCGCCGAGGTTTCCTCAACCGGTGAGGTTTAGGAAACCTAAAACTGGTAAGGTTTAGGAAAGTTAGCACCTGGATTTTAATACCTCCATTAGTTGGTAGGGACTACCGAGAAAACCATTGGTGCCGCCTGTCTCCCCTCTCCCTCTGGGAGAGGGGCCGGGGGTGAGGGAAAATACCGCCGAATTTATGCTTCAGAACTTATTAAAATCTAGGAGCTAAGGTGCCTAAATTTCACCGGTTCTAAGTTTCCTAAGCCTTCCAGGCTTAGGAAACTTTGACCTTTGATCACCCATTGAATTTTAATACCTCCATTAGCTTGGAGGGACTACCAAGGTTTGGTCGTCCTGAAAGGTGAATGAGTTGGTGGTTAGTCGGTATCCGCGTTTCGAGAGTTGACTACTTTCGCAAAGTGGTCAAATCGGCGCCCCAATCTTCGTCCCCACGGGTTCTAATAATCTCGACAATAACAATTCCTCTACACCTTTTAACAAGCGTCGAATAGTTGCCGGATTTTCTGGATCAACCCCGCCTTCATTTTCAGGTTGTCGTGCTTCCACGGGTAACGCATTTTTCAAAAAACGAAATTCCTTGCTTAACAGTTGTAAACGGTCAGCATCTTCTGGTAAAGCATGTAACAGGGTAATTAATTCGCCTACTGGGCCCTCTTCTTGCCATTGCGGGGTGGCGGGAGATTGTGTTTGCCATTGAACTTTTTCGACCCAGATATTACCCACTCCAACATCCATGGCGGTGGCTCGAATCTCATTCACCCAACGCTCGGAATTGCTCTGCAATTCATTATGAATGGGGCAAACTCCGGTGAAAATAAAACGTACCGCTAACGGTTTGCCCTCCGCCGTTTGCAATACTTGATTAACGACGGCTCGAGCGCGGTCTATCACTTCTTCTGGTTGAGTCACGGCACTAACATCAACCAGACCAATTTCCCAATGCAAAACCGCTAAGGCTAAATGCGTTAACTTGATTTGCGGGCCTAACACTTCGACCAAGGTACAGCCTTTACTACCGGTTTCCCGTACATGTCGTCCTTGTAAATTACCGCTGAAGACCACCCACGGTTTTTCATGCACTACTTCACGTTTGTGGACATGACCCAATGCCCAGTAATCATAGCCGTGGGCTAATAATCCGGGTAAACTACAAGGTGCATAAGGTGCATGGTCCTGGCGCCCGGTTAAAGCGGTATGTAACATACCAATATTGAACAAACCAGGGATGGCACTAGGATAATGCGCACTTAAATCCTCCGTCACCATTTTATTGGCAAAACTTTGTCCATGAATCGCTACGCCCAAATGCTCTAACACCGCGGTTTCTGGCTTCGTCGTGCTAAATCTGGTCACATTTTCTGGTAAGCGTAACTCTTTGGTAATGCTATTGCCAGCATCGTGGTTGCCTAAGACGATAAATACTGGAATCTTAGCTTCTCGTAATTTCGTCATTTGCTGGTTAAAAAATAAACCGGTATTATAATCTTTCCAGTCGACATCATATAAATCGCCAGCCAGTAGTATAAAATCAACGGCTTCTTGACAAGCCACGTTCACTAAATTGACCAAGGCTTTACGAGTCGCATTTTGAATTTGCTCTAACGGTACTCCTTCGTAACGAGCTAGTCCACATAATGGACTGTCTAGGTGAATATCGGCAGCATGAATAAATTTCATTGTAGTGATTCCGGTCCTGTTTCGAGATTTGACAACTTTCGAAAAGCTGTCAACTCTTTTTATACCATATATCGTTTGACCAATTCCCGCCAATCTTTTTTCCGCAACGGTTTAATCATCGGCCAAACTTGATCTGCAAACGCGGTGAATCGGTTTCCTAAACCGGTGAGGTTTAGGAAACCTAAAACTGGTGGTAGTCCCTCCAAACCAATGGAGGTGTTAACCTTCAAGGAGTTATCAAAGCTCAAAGTTTCCTAAACCGGTGAGGTTTAGGAAACTTAGAATCGCCGAGGTTTCCTCAACCGGTGAGGTTTAGGAAACCTAAAACTGGTAAGGTTTCGGAAAGTTAGCACCTGAATTTTAATACCTCCATTAGTTGGTAGGGACTACTAAAACTGGTAACGTTTAGGAAAGTTAGCACCTGGATTTTAATACCTCCATTAGTTGGTAGGGACTACCCTCGTAATCTTTCTTGTTCTAATGCTTGTTGTAAACGAAAACTCTCTGGAACGACTTCCTGTTGTACAACTTGAGTCGCTTGAACCAGATTATTAGTTTGTCCTAACTGTTCTAATTGTTTGCACAATTCGACCATGCCTACGGCACCGACATTGGAACACGCGCCTTTAAACTTATGGGCCGCTTGGTAGAGTTTTTCACCCTCATTGTTCGTGACGGCGCTGTTTAACTCGTTAATGTAGTTGGGAAGTTCACGCAAGAATAAGTTAATTAACCACTCTATTCCTCGTTCTTTTAATTCGGTGCGAAGATGGTTTAAGACGGAGAGAGAGAGGACTTGATGATCTAATTGCATTTGGGGTTAGTTCCTTGATTTAAATTACTCATCTTACAAATGGTTAATCAACCACTTCCGGTCCCTCTTTGCCAAGACGGGGAGTATCCCCTGCGACTAAGATGGTGCATACTCCCATTTACCAAGGAGGGGCCGGGGGGGTTGTGCATAAAGTGAGTTAAATTAGTAATTAATAATTAGCGTAAAAGTCGCGGTGTTAAAAAACTTAAATTATCAATGTTCAGATTTTCCAACTCTTTAAGATTGGTAAATCCAGATGAAAAATGGGTATTGTCAGCTTATTGACGTATAAATTTAATGATGACCGAATCTAATTTTGCTGATTTCTTTCAGTTATGTGATAATAAAACTTTCTTTGATTAAATGAAAGCGAAAATTATAATTGATTGATTTTATAGGTCGACCGTATGATAGAACATGAGCGGCAAGAGTTGGAGCAAGTCTTGAGTAAATTATTAGGTACTTTTGAGGAGAAAATGCCTTTTAATAAGTTACTTGGGGTGCGAATTGAATCCTTGCATTTAGATGAAGTTAGATTGCGAATTAATATGCGAGAGGAGTTAATTGGTAATTTTATCCATGGTATTCTGCACGGCGGAGTCATTGCTTCGGTGTTGGATGTGGCAGGGGCAATGATTGCGATAGCTAATGATTTTACGCATCGTCAAAATTTGACTGAAGCCGAGCGCAGGGAAGGATTAGATAAAACGGGAACCATTGATTTGCATATCAGTTATTTGCGCCCAGGGCGTGGGAAGTATTTTATTGCTTCTAGCAAAATTTTGCGTAGTGGGAAAAGAATTGCGGTCACTCGTATGGAGTTGCATAATGATGATAATTTGTTAATTGCGGTAGCAACTGGGTGTTATAGCGTAGGGTGAGATTTGATTTGATTTGACAACTTTATAACCAAGTTGTCAAATCTCGGTCTGAATTAAGCTATTATACTGCATAGCTAGCTTAATAACTCACCTTACGCACCACCACCCCCGGCCCCTCCTTGGTAAGGCGGGGAGTACACCCGTCGCCAGGGATACTCCCCTCCTTAGCAACACTGCCATTAAGTTAAGGAATCCCCCGGTCAGGTTTTAACCTTGAAGGTCTGGTTTTAGACCTTCAAGGTTTCTTTGGCAGGCTTAACTTAATGGCAGTGCCTCCTTAGCAAGGCGGGGCCGGTGGTTGCCTTAAAAGTGCGTAAGAACAAGGGATAACACCCCTTCGAGGGGTGTTATCCCTGTCGGTAAAAGTTCAGATTGTTACGCTATGAAGTATAATTAAGATTAAGATGGTCACCCACGGCCATTTCACCGGCACCAATGACCTGCGCATAAATTCCCAACTGGCGATGACCGTAGGTATTCATTAACGTGGAAGGAATCGATAAATCACGAATCGCCGTTTGTGGATTCACATTGGTCGCCGCGCAACGTTCAATACACTTCAACACTCGCATGTTAGCAGTCCCTAACCGAAATTCCCGACTGACCCAGTCTAATTCTTGCCAAGCTGGCAGTCCATCAAAATAAACATTGGCGCGAAACCGTAACGGGTCCACGGCTACCCCAAGCACTTGTTCCAACTCTCGGATGCTGGCTAAATTAATGCACGACAGCACTTTTTCCTTGACATCAGAAAACATAAACTCCGGTGCTTGAACTATCTTTGGTTGACCACGAATTTCACTTCCTAAATAATTGAGAAAAAACAGTTCAATCGCTTGTTGGCCCGCCACTTCCTGTAAATCACCTTGGGCCACTGCTTGACCTTGTTGATAAATATGAAATATGCCGGTACTGTCATCATAAACTGTTGTTAACGCGGCTAATTTTTCATTCTTCAGCAACATCAAAAATTCCGTTTTGGGGAGATGTTGAGGTGCTTCTGGATTAAACTGAGTGGTACCATGGGCTAAAGCAAAATTGCGGTCTAAATGAATCGGTTGACCTACTTCTAATGAAACTCGGCGTAGTGCTTCTGGACTCATTCCTTTGAATGGATAACGGTAAATCTGAGTGATAATTGGCATGATGATATGACCTATGTAAAAAAATAAATATGCAATTCAAGATTTGATAACTTTCGAAAAGTTATCAAATCGGCAACGTTAAGACGCTACTAACGCTTGGTTAATATCGGTAATAATATCGTCAACGTGTTTTAAACGGATGGATCTAGTAACATTCTACGATTTTTGTACACCCCCCAGCCCCGTACACGGGGAGGCCGTGTACGGGGGTCTTTGAGAATAATGGTTCAGAAGTACAATAGTAGATGAATATTACTATAAGTTCTGAAGCATGAATTTTCTAGTGTAATCAGAAGTCATTGGAAACCAGCAGAGGGCTGGAGTCCAAATTTTCAAATTTGGAGGTGTTTAAACCTGGTTGCTCAACCACCGCCAGGTTCAGGGTGCCTTCCCAAATCTGAAGATTTGGACTCCTCTTCTCCCATGAATATGACAAGCCTCACGGTATAACCTTTCAATCAAAATTTGGTAATTCTGAAATCTGGGGGGATTAAGCTAAATTTATTGCCCCCACGTTGGAGTCCAAATCTTCAGATTTGGCAATTTAGCAGACCAGCCAGGTTCAAACATCTTTGAAGATTTGGTAGGTTGGAGTGAGCGCCAGCGAAATCCAACCTACAACTACTTACCACCCGGATTTCAGGATTATTAAAATTCCAGTGATAACAATTTTAAGTATACAAAAAATATCACGAAATGCTTAAATCATTGCCATTCACCTAATCCCTTACCTTTCCTTGTAAGAATTACCCACTCTTAATTCTTGATTTATACACTATAACCACAAGTATAGTAATATTCATCCACCGTTGTACTTGAGTTCTGAGGGATAACACCCCTCGAAGGGGTGTTATCCCTACGGCCAAATTCATTGCCGAACAAATAGGTAAGGATATTACTATATATAGAATGCAATTTTGCTATTGATTAAAAATTTCGCCGATGAAATCCTTGACAAATGAAGTGAAAAAAAGTAAGTTTAAGGGTTAGTTTTAGAGTTAACTTTAACAAACAAAGGGAGAATATGCAAAATATCCTACTAGCCATTGTGTTAGCGCCTCTGTTTGGTGCTATTATTGCGGGGTTATTCCCCGTAAGCCGTTGCGTGGCTCACTCCGTCACTATCGTAGGTGTGGGCCTATCTTTTGTCCTATCACTTTATGTGTTTAAATACATAGTCATGGGAGGACATGAGCCTTACAATCAAACCGTTTATATCTGGTTGAGCAGTGGCGGCCTCAATATTCAAGTCGGTTTTTTAATTGACTCGTTATCCGCCTTGATGATGGTAGTCGTCACCTTTGTCTCCTGGATGGTGCATATTTACACCATTGGTTACATGCACGACGACCCTGGTTATCAACGTTTCTTCAGTTATATTTCGTTATTTACCTTTTCCATGTTAATGTTGGTTATGGCCAACAATTTCATGCAATTGTTCTTTGGTTGGGAAGCGGTAGGCTTAGTTTCTTACCTCCTCATTGGTTTTTGGTATACCAGAGAATCAGCGATTTTTGCCAATTTAAAAGCCTTTTTGGTCAATCGAGTAGGTGATTTTGGCTTTTTATTGGGAATTGCTGGGGTTTTGATGTATTTTGGCAGTCTCGATTATGCACAGGTATTTGATTTGGCGCATCAAGGACATCAGCAAAATACTTTGGTAGAAATTATTCCAGGCTATCAATGGTCAATTATCACGGTAATCTGTTTGCTCCTATTTATGGGAGCGATGGGTAAATCGGCGCAATTTCCCTTACATGTCTGGCTACCCGATTCGATGGAAGGTCCTACGCCGATTTCAGCGTTGATTCATGCGGCTACCATGGTCACGGCTGGTATTTTTATGGTCGCCAGAATGTCACCGCTATATGAAATGAGTGAAACTGCGCTGAGTGTGATTCTCGTCATTGGGGCCATCACAGCTTTCTTTATGGGTCTGTTAGGGTTGGTGCAAAACGACATCAAGCGCGTGGTGGCTTATTCCACACTCTCTCAATTAGGCTATATGACCGTGGCGTTAGGGGCTTCGGCCTATGCCGCTGGAATGTTCCATCTGATGACTCATGCGTTTTTTAAAGCATTGTTATTTTTAGGGGCTGGCTCGGTCATTATTGCCATGCACCATGACCAAGATATTCGTAACATGGGAGGACTTAAAAAATATATGCCGATTACTTACTGGACCGCGCTCATTGGCTCTCTGGCTTTAATCGGTTTTCCAGGATTTGCGGGATTTTTCTCCAAAGATGCCATTATCGAAGCGGCTCATCATGCTTACCAGGCTGGTCGTGGTGGCGCTGGGTTTGCCTATTATTCGGTGTTAATTGGTGTATTTATTACCGCATTATACTCTTTCCGCATGTTCTTTTTAGTCTTCCATGGCAAAGAACGTATGGATGAGCATACTCGTAAACATTTGCACGAAACACCGGCGGTGATCACATTACCTCTGATTTTATTGGCCATTCCCTCGGTCTTCATTGGCTGGCTTACCATCAAACCATTATTATTCAATGACTTCTTTGGTAATGCGATTTGGGTAACGGAGGCGCACCAAATCTTTGAAGCGGCTGAATATCATGGGGTCTTGGCATTCATTGAACACGGTATGATGCAATTACCTTTCTGGTTAGCCATGGCCGGTTTAGCGACGGCTTATTTCTTGTATCTAGTCAAACCAGAATTACCGTCGGTAATAGCGCAACGTTTCCAAATTGTCTATCGAATTTTGGTCAATAAATATGGCTTTGATGAATTTTATCAGGCGATTTTTGCTGGCGGCACTAGAGACATTGGTAATAATTTATGGAAAACCGGTGACCTCAAATTGATTGATGGAATGATGGTTAACGGGACGGCCGCGGTAGTTGGTTTTCTTTCCAGTGTCGTCCGTCACCTGCAAACCGGTTATTTGTATCACTATGCTTTTACCATGATGTTAGGATTGGCGGTATTATTAGGCGTATTTGTGTTGAATTAACGAGTTGGATCATTTTTGAGATTTGACAACTTTTTGAAAGTTGTCAAATCTAATTGCAGTTGTCAAATCTAATTACCTCTCACCTTACGCACTGTTACTACAACGACTACCACGGTGCGTCAGTTGAGTGATTAACTCAACCACCCCTAGCCCCTCCTTGCTAAGGCGGGGAATCTCACCTGAGATTCCAGAGGCTACTCCCCTCCTTACCAAGGAGGGGTTGGGGGTGGTTGTGCGTAAGGTGAGTTACCTTTAACTTTTAACTTAAGGAAACCAAGACATGTTTGGAGAAAGTTTTCCCCTACTCAGTCTCTTAATTTGGCTACCCATTCTAGGTGGCATCTGGGTAATTATAGCGGGCACCAATGACCAGGCCCGCCCCATTGCCCTCATTATCTCCCTAGTCACCTTTTTGCTGTCTCTTCCGCTCTACTTGGAATTTGACATCACTACGGCAACGATGCAATTTAGCGAACAATTTTCCTGGATCCCGACGTTTGGAATTTATTACCATTTAGGCATCGACGGCTTCTCCATGCCACTGATTTTACTGACTACTTTTATGACCGTGTTAGTCATCATCGCGGGTTGGGAAGTTATCCAATATAAAGTCGCGCAATATATGGCGGCATTTCTGATCATGGAAGGACTTATGGTAGGAGTCTTTTCGGCGTTAGATGCGATGCTCTTCTATGTCTTCTGGGAAGCGATGTTAGTGCCCATGTTTATCATCATTGGCGTTTGGGGAGGTTCACGACGCATTTATGCCACCATGAAGTTTTTCCTCTATACTTTTTTAGGCTCGGTTCTCATGTTGATTTCATTGCTCTACTTGCACTACCAAGCCCAAAGTTTTGCCATTTTAGATTTTCATGCCTTACGTATTCCTATGACCGCGCAGATTTTGATTTTTCTGTCATTTCTAGTCGCTTTTGCCGTTAAAGTACCGATGTGGCCAGTGCATACCTGGTTGCCAGATGCACACGTTGAGGCACCTACTGGCGGCTCGGTGATTCTAGCGGCCATTATGTTAAAAATGGGTGGGTATGGCTTCCTGCGTTTCAGTCTTCCTATCACGCCCGATGCTAGTCGTGAATTGGACTGGTTGATTATTGGCCTGTCATTAATTGCCATTCTGTACATTGCTTTTGTCGCCATTGTGCAACAAGACATGAAAAAGCTCATTGCCTACTCGTCGATTTCACACATGGGCTTTGCCACGTTAGGCTTTTTTATCGCCTTTAGAATTTTTGACCATACCGGCTCGATGGATATGAATGGCGGTGCCATGGCCATAGAAGGAGGAATGGTGCAAATGATTTCTCATGGTTTTATTTCAGGGGCTTTATTTCTCTGTGTGGGCGTACTCTATGACCGCTTACATAGTCGCCAAATTGCTGATTATGGCGGAGTAGTCAACACGATGCCCCGGTTTGCCATGTATGCAGTCCTGTTTGCCATGGCCAATTCTGGATTACCGGCCACTTCTGGTTTTGTGGGCGAATTTTTGGTCATTATCAGCAGTTTCAAAGCCAGTTTCTGGATCGCGTTCTTTGCCGCCACCATTTTAATACTGGGCGCCGCTTATACACTATGGATGGTCAAGCGAGTCATTTTTGGTAGCGTAGCCAATGAAGGAGTCGCGGCGTTGAAAGATATTAATCTCCGCGAAACCGTGGTTCTCGCCTCGTTAGCCGTGGCGGTACTGTTTTTCGGTCTCTATCCAGCACCAATGTTAGACGTGATGCACCAGTCCGTGCAAAATTTATTGCAGCATATTGCGCAGTCGAAAGTGCTGTAGGGTGCGTTAGCGACAGCGTAACGCACCAGGTTCAAACAGTAAGTGAGAACCTGAGAACGGAAAAGGTGCGTTACGGCACCACAAGACGTGCCTAACGCACCCTACACTATAAATTTATCATTCCAATTGACACCGACTACTTTCTGAGATATAATATTATTAGGTTGGCATAAAATTAATTAACAGCGTGCTAACCAGTGGATTCTGCTAATATTTAATGTTTTATGAGGTTTCCCTTCATTTTATTAGGAGTTTTATTATGGCCGTAACAGACGAAACGAGAAAGCAACTGATTGAGTACATCATGCTCCAGGTGTATGATGACCAATATATTGACCGAGTCGAAGAGAAAAAAATCCTGGAAATCGCCATCAAAAAAGGGATGAGTATTGAAGAAGGACTAAGCATTATTCATCAAATTGCGATGGAGAAAGGATTGGTCGTAGAAAGAGAAGCCGAAAGTCGAGCGAAGGAATTATTGGAACAATTCGCTCGCAATGACGGTGTCGTTGATAAAAAAGAATTCGAGGATGTGCTAGGCATTTTCAAAACTGCGTGCAAAGGCAAAGTGCCAGAGCCGGAGTTGAAAAGACGTTTGAAGAAAATGGTACTAGACAATGGGTGGAAAGTCAAAGAAGGAGGTTTATTTGGTACCAAGTGGTTTTCCGCTATTAACTAAACTTTACGTAAGCACTGAAGCACAACACGAATTAATTAGGTATGGCAACGTTTAATTTTATTATTAATCAACCAATCAAATTTTTTATATATGTGCTTCAGTACTTAATTACCCCTTATCAGATAACAAATTTCATGCGCTTAATTCTTAATCCTCTTAAGAATTAAGAATTGGATAGAAGCGAAATCAATTCGCTCTCATCTTAAGGAGACATACTATGGCAGTATCAGAACACATCAAGCAGCAATTCGTGGAATATATTACTCTCCAGGCCTTTGACGACCAGATTATTGACCGTGCCGAAGAAAAGAAAATTTTAGAAGTCGGCATCAAAAATGACTTGGATGTCACGGAAAGTCTGGCGATCATTCGTGAAGTGGCCCAGCAAAAGGGACTGGTGATTGAGAGAGATGCCGAAGAGCGTGCAGAAGCATTTCTAAAACAAGCGGCCGCTGATGGTCAAATCAAGAAAAAAGAATTTGACGGCGCGGTTGATCTGTTTAAATCAGCGACTAAGGGTAAATTCCGTGAAGCTGACCTCAAGCAACGTCTTAAAAAATTGATCTTAGATAATGGTTGGAAAGCCAAAGAAGGACTATTTGCTGGAGGGTCTTGGTTTTCCGAACTTTAACTTTGGTTTTAGGTGTCATCTCACTCTCATTCACTCAACTTTAAGGAGTTCCTACCATGGCAGTTACCGCCGACAGTAAAAAACAGTTTGTTGATTACATCATGCTACAAGTCTTTGATGACCAATACCTTGACCGCACCGAGGAGAAAAAGATTTTGGAGGAAGGTGTCAGAAACGGTTTGAGCATAGAAGAAGGATTATCGATTATCCGGCAAGTCGCCCTAGACAAAGGAATCGCGTTGGAACGTGATGCGGAAGACCGTGCGAAAGAGATGTTAGCCAGATTTTCAGCCAATGATGGCAAAGTAGATAAGAAGGAATTTGAAGATGCACTGTCGCTGTTCAAAACCGCGACTAAAGGCAAATGGCCGGAGCCAGAATTGAAACGGCGCTTAAAACAGATGATGGAAAACAATGGTTGGAAAGCTAAGGAAGGTGGTCTGTTTGGTAGCAAGTGGTATTCAGCGATTACTTAATCGACCAGGCGGGTAGTTACGCCAAGTTAATGGAGGTTTGAAAATTCAGTGGGTTATCAAAGGTCAAAGTTTCCTAAGCCTTCCAGGCTTAGGAAACCTAGGGACACCCATGGTTTTAAGCCTCGACGGCTTAGGAAACTTCGAATAGATTTTAATACCTCCATTAGTTGGTAGGGACTATCAAGTTTTATGTCTGCTACTGTCATCTTTCCTTATAACTTAATAACTCACCTTACGCACTACGCACTTTTAACTCAACCACCCTTAGCCCCTCCTGGCTAAGGCTACTCTATGCACATAAGTTTGTAACCTGTTGAAATTAAATGTAATTACAAAACGAGGCCAAAAATTATTTCTTTGATTTATCAATGGCTTAACTGATTTACCATGAACTTGTGTGCATAGAGTAGCCTGGCTAAGGAGGGGAATAGACACCACCTGAGTCGCAATGGATGCTTGTTAAGGGGGGCTGAGGGGGTGCGTAAAGTAACCTAATGAAAGAGATTTAAACACGATGAATCTACAAGCTAAATGGTTACTACCATACCTCGTCGCAATAGCCCTGGTCGCCACCGCCGTGGGATTACGAATCTGGCCGCTGGGTGGTTTAGGGCTACGCATTCCTTGGGTCACATTCTACCCAGCCGTCATGGCTGCGTCTCTCTACGGCGGTTTTCCCACCGGCCTGCTGGCGACTATTCTCTCCGTCCTGAGCGTGTTATTCTGGTCTCCCACAGGCGAACCGTTTATTGATGATCCTGGTGACTGGTTGGGATTGGGAGTTTTCTTCGTCAATGGAGTCTTGATTTCTGCCATGGGTGGGATGACACTTCGTGCCCAAGCACGGGCCGCGGCGGCCAAAAAACAAGCGGAGGAAGCCAATCAGGCCAAAAGTGTATTTTTGTCCAACATGAGTCACGAGTTGCGAACACCGTTGAATGGTATCTTGGGGTATGCACAAATTCTCCGGCGGAGTCAGGGATTGAACCCAATACAATTGGATGGTATCCATATCATCCATCAAAGTGGTAATCATTTATTGACGCTAATCAACGATATTTTGGACCTGTCAAAAATTGAAGCAGGTAAGATGGAAGTCTATCCCAGTGATGTGCATTTTCAAACTTTTCTGGAAGAAATTAGCGGGATTATCCGAATGCGTGCGCAAGAGAAAGGTATTTCGTTTGAAATCACCTTTTCTGATACGTTACCTCTGGGGGTACAAGTAGATGAAAAACGCTTACGGCAAGTATTAATCAATTTACTAGGCAATGCCGTCAAGTTTACGGAACAAGGTCAAGTGACACTCCGGTTGGGTGTGATGGAGAACAAGCTGGCGAATACCTCAAATCTGACGAAGATTCGTTTTGAAGTCATAGACACCGGCGCGGGAATAACTTCAGACCAATTAACACAGATATTTCTGCCTTTTGAACAAGTGGGAGATGTGAAACAGCGGGCTGCTGGCACCGGCTTGGGTTTGACCATTAGCCGCAAATTGGTACAGTTAATGGGCAGTGAAATCCAAGTCAACAGTGAGATAGGGAAAGGTAGCACTTTTTGGTTTGATTTAATCTTGCCCATGGTTGAGGCCGTGGCCAAAGCCAAACCGACTAGCGCTGGTAATATTATTGGTTATAAAGGCCAGCAACGGACCATCTTGGTAGTGGATGACAAATTACCCAACCGTTTGGTGTTACAAAATTTACTGGCACCTCTCGGCTTTGGGGTAGTATTAGCCGAAAATGGTCAGGAAGAAGTGACTATCGCACAGGAAATTAAGCCCGATTTAATTCTAACGGATATGCTCATGCCCGTCATGACGGGATTTGAAGCAGTGCCAAAAATACGACAACTACCTGAATTGAATAATGTCGTTATCATCGCGGTGTCGGCCAGTGTGTTTGAAGCCGATAAAGAAAAAACGCTGACCATAGGATGTAATGATTTTCTACCTAAACCAGTGGATGCACCAAAACTCTTTGCTTTGCTAGAAACTCACTTGAAGTTGGAATGGATTTATGAGGAATCGGTGAAGGAAACTATGGCCACCGATGAAGTGCCAACTGAGAAGGTAGAAGGGCCGTTGACACTACCGTCACCAAAAGAGTTGGCGACCTTGTTTCAGTTGGCCCGAGTAGGGAATTTGCGAGAGATTCAAGTCCAAGCCACTCATCTCGAACAACAGGATAAAAAATATCTGCCATTTACCGGTAAATTACGAAAATTCGCCAAGGCTTATGACGATGAACAAATATCGGCGTGGCTGGCACCACTGGTAGTCGACACCGTGACGACCATTCCAAGTCAACCACTGGAAACTAAAAATAATATCGTCTTAGTCATCGATGATAATGCCGTCAATTTGGGAGTCCTCGTGGATTACTTAGCCGACACCGGCTTTCAACTCCTTACCGCCAAGAATGGTGAAATGGGGCTGAAAAGGGCCGAATGGGTTCATCCTAACATTATCTTGTTAGATGTGATGATGCCGGGCATCGATGGCTTTGAAACGTGTCGGCGGTTGAAAGCTATTGACACACTCAAAGACATTCCGGTCATTTTTATGACAGCACTCTCCAACATCGAAGATAAAATCAGAGGCTTTGAAGCGGGTGGCGTTGATTATATTACGAAACCGATACAGCAAGAGGAAGTGTTAGCGCGGGTCACGACGCATCTGAAAATCCGCGAGTTAATGTTTAATTTGGAGGCCAAAATCGACGAATTGACCAAGACTCGCCACGAACTGGTACAAAGTGAAAAAATGGCTTCTCTCGGACGCTTAGTTGCCGGCTTTGCCCACGAATTGAACACCCCGCTGGGTGTCGCTATTACCAGTGCCTCCTCCTTGCAAAACCGAACGAAAGCTATCAATCGGCTCCTAGAACAAGAAGAAGTGGATGTCGAAGAATTACTGAAGAGCTTAACACACCTTCACGAAGAAGCGGAACTGGCACTGTCGAATTTAGATCGTGCAGCTAATTTAGTCAACAGTTTCAAACGCACCGCCGTTGACCAAACTTCGGACGAGAAGAATCGTTTTGCGATTAAAACGCTACTCGATGACATCATTAATACGCTGTCTAATCGATTCAGACCGACTCAGATTGAAATTCAAATTGATTGTCCCGCCGATTTGACCATTGTCAGTTTGCCAGGGACCTTGGAACAAATTTTGACCAATTTGCTGATAAATAGTTGGATCCATGGTTTTGAGGAGGGTACACAGGCCGGTACTATTCGAATCATGGTACAATTAAAGGGAGAACAGCTACATTTGGCGTATTCTGATACCGGTAAGGGGATGTCTCCAGAGAACTTGGCCAAAGTCTTTGAACCCTTTTTTACTACCCGCCGGACTCATGGCGGGAGTGGTTTAGGCACGTACATTTGCCATAATTTGGTGACTACACAATTGCATGGTACGATTACTTGCGATAGTACCCCTGGCCAGGGGGTTAGATTTATGATAGTGTTTCCGGTGTAAATTCTCCACTGTGAGATTTGACAACTTTTCAAAAGTTGTCAAATCGGTTTCATAATATAACTGAGAACGGAGGTGAACATGAAAAAAATCTTTAACATTGCCGGCCCCTGTCACCCGACTGAACACTACATGTTGTCAACCCAGGAACGATGCCAAGGTATTTTGGAATTGATTGAACAAAAACAATATTTTGTTATTCATGCGGCCCGTCAATCCGGCAAAACCACGCTGTTGTTAGAATTAACTCGGCTCTTGAATGAGCAAGGAAAGTATTACGCTTTGTATTGTTCCCTGGAAACCGTGCAGGGAATCATTGACCCGAAGGAAGGTATTCCCGCGATTATTAGTGTCCTACGGAATCGAATAAAGTTTAATAACAGATTGAAAAAAATAGCTTTTTCTGAAAAAAGCCCGGAAGTGGATTTTAATGTAGCTTTGATGGAAGCACTGACCTATTTTTGTGAGAGTTTGGAGAAACCCTTAGTACTCTTCTTTGATGAAGTTGATTGTCTGTCCAATGGCACCCTGATTTCTTTCCTGCGGCAATTACGTGATGGTTATGTGAACCGCGGCGAGATACCCTTTGTTCATTCTCTCGCCTTAGTTGGAATGCGAAATATCCGGGATTATAAAGGCAAAATTCGTGAAGAACGAAAGACCCTGGGTAGCGCCAGTCCCTTTAATATTGTGTCCGAAAGTTTAACCTTGCG
>DZAL01000252.1 GCA_022729575.1 Thiomargarita sp. | reverse complement strand
GACATGCAGGGATGAATACCAGGCAAACACCCGTTTGTCAAGCCTGACCCCGCCTTCCGCCTGACCCCGCCTTCCGCCTTGTTGACCCCGCTTTGATTTTGAAATAGAAAAGGCCTGATTTTCACCAAATCAAGCCTTTTCTATTTCTAACAAAGAAATCAACGCGCTGGAAATTTATTTCAATAATTACGTTGAGCCAATCCGCTATGGTTTTTTATCTCTATCATACCACCGTTAACTGCTCACCTTGGTTCAATCCACGATTGTAACCCACTGCGTATATTCGTCACAGTACTGGCTTCCGTTCGAATAATAGCCCCAGTGGAAAGTTGCGTAAAGACACTTACCGCATCATCCCCTGTCCCCGAACCGGTATGCAGAGACGGTGTAGTAGCAAAACCATGTCCAAGATCAATGTACGCTTTTGCATACTCCACCCCTGCATTGGTTCCAGTGCCCAATACAGCCGGATTGGGGTATGCTGTTCCCGTCTTATAATACAAACCATATAAACGGCTATACCCTTCACCGGTACACAGATCAATTCCCGGCTGATAAGCAGTGGTAAACAAAACCCCACCCGCTAATGCCGATGAATTAATAACCCGGGTAGCTGGAGCTGTACCTGCAACACCTTGGAGGGGCGGTAACTCAAGGTACCATCCTTTTTTGATAGTGGATATATATTCTTCCAAATCTTTAATTTTCGTTTTTCCACCAATCGGCACCGTTAAATCACCATCAATTTCAACCTGTGCACTACTGACATCAAGCAAATCAGTCTTGAGAACTATGGCATTATCTTCTTGTATCCCATAAATAGATTGAGTAGCGGTACTGGTCTGATCTGCACTTACATAAAGCCGACCAGTGCCAAAAAATATCCACTTTTGCCCAGTCGCATCAACACCCGGTGTCACACTTGACACGACTGGCTGAGAGTTATTAATAAGAGTCGCCGGGACAGTCCAGTTTGCGGGCGTATCTTTTCCATTAATCCCAAAACGCATCACCCGTCCATTGGTGGCATTCTTATCACCAACGACACCGAAATAGATACTATCCGCCTTATAATCCAGCTCCCAGTCAACGGAAACCGGATCCCCAACAAAGCTGTTGGCAATGCCAGTATCACAAGACAGAATTTTCATACTCCCACCACCACCAACCAATGGCTGTGTGCAACCAGTAAGGGGCGCGGTACTGCTGCCTGGAGTTGCAATTTCACCCAGGTCAAAGGCATAAATTTTTGCCGTCTGCGCACTCTCTGCCGTTCCAAGACTTGTCGGCCCAGAACCAAAGGTCAGAAACCATTTATTATGATCCAAGGCTAAATTTTTATCTTTCACTGTCAAGGCAGCGGGATACGAGGTGGTAAAAGAGCCATCAGGAACCTGTATTTCAGCCAGCAGTTTCGGCTCAACTTCCGGATTAGTAATATCCATGATAACATACGCGGAGCTAAACACTCGATTATCCGTACCGACGGCCAAACCATCCGCCGCTGTATCCACAGTAAGGGAACCGCCGCCAAAACGCATACCAACCACCAGAACCGTGCCCCAACCTCCAGGGTGATCCCCATCATTTGTGAAAATTTTGGCGTCAAAGACCTTTGGCTTACCATCCACATAATAGACGTGCGTATAATTTGGTTCCTTAAGCCATTTGAGATGCGGCAGGAGATTCATTGGCACATAAGACCAAATTTCAGAACCCAAAGGATGATCAACTGCTGAGGTCACCCCATCATATTTTTTTCCGGAAACAAGAAATGATCTGGTGGTTGAATCGTAAAATCCTCCATTAAAGGCATGCAGCATGCCGCCATTGCTCCCCACATACAGAACCTGGCGCCGCTTGGCATACTGCTTCCTAAAAATACCGTATGAGGCATCTTTATAGAGGAGATCCAGCCCTTCCTGAGGCGCACCAACAATCGTGGGTGTGGCGTTCACGACATCAGCCAGACGCATAACCTTGTTGCCTGTACCGTCATAATTAATGGTGCGATTCCGGTAACCGGCAAGCTCCTTGCCCCGTATATAATCAACCAAGTTTTCAGCATCCGCCTCCGTGGCCACATTCAAATAACCAAAATTAGAAGCAGTTATGGATGAACTGGTAAAATCGGTAAATTCTCCGGTATCAACCACACTATCAGCGTCGGCATCAATCCAGGTTTTAACAAATCGCCCGCCAAGGGCAGTGTCATTCGCCTGGCTGATAAAGTTTCTCTGCACGGCCGGATCCGCCACACTGAAGCTCAACTGTTTTCTAGCATTCCACAATGTTCCAACATTTTCCAAGGCAACCACACTTGTTTCAAAGTGAGCAACCATTATCGTATCACCGACGGCAAGCCACGAGGTCGCTGGAGATACCGTGAATGTTTTCGAGGAAGCAGGGGCTGCAGCAGCTATAACCGAGGAAGTGGCGCTGCTACCGGTCTTGTCACTACTCAAATTGTATACCGTCCAGTCGCTATACGGCCCAGATCCAACAGCACCGCTTATTTCATCAACAGTAAACTCAACAGCGCTAGTTCCAGCATTGTATGCAGTCACTTTCCCCTTCATATAATAAGGAGCAAATTCATCGTCTTTGGTACTGACATAACGACGGACTTTCGTCTTATTTTCAACCTCATCATAAAATTGTTGAATGACTTGATCCGTAAAATAGCCCTCAAGCTGGGCGTCACCATCATCTTCACGAAGATAGCCATAATTATCCAGCCAAAGTGATTGCACCGTTCCAATCCATGAAACCTTATTATTTGCAGCATCCTGGCGCAGAGGTTCATAATAAGCCTGATAGAGCGCACCAACCCCACTGACATTGTTAGACACCACCGCCGCCGCCGTACCGGAAGAGGCCCGCTGTAATATCGTCAAAAAAACTCGATTTAAAGAATTCTCAAGCTGCAGTGGATTGGTGGCATAAAAATAATTATCGGGAAGCCCATCAGAAACCAAAGCACCATTGACATTATTGCTCTCATCCCACTCAGACGGTAAATCAGGTAATTTGTTCCCATTACTATCAATAAAACCACCCCATTTGGCGGCATAGCGGAGAGGATCTTCCAATACACCGGCCGAGGAACCAATTATATTATATGAAACAGAGGTCGGTGCATTCCCAACAACACAGTTGCCGCAACCAAGAACACCTGTCAGATCATTGTAGTCAAAATTATAAATACCGGAATGAAAATGAGCGCCATCTTTATCGGTTCCACTGATAATATATCCAAATCCCTGGCCATTTGCGGTCGATGCTGAAACCGCGTCAGTGGTGATGGTAATCGTGCTGCCGCTTACAGAATATTCGATAGTCCCCCACATATCCTGATCATAATCCCCACCCATCTCGCTGTCTTCCCAATTCACATAAAACTTCCCATATGTTGGTGTTTGCTCAATAATTTTGAAGTCTACCAGAGTCCCGCCACCGAATGGCCCGGCTCCTGTGGATGAAACATCCAGCCGATATGCCGGCAAAATAGTGACGTTTCTCCCACTTACCGTCACCTCGATCTTTGGTACATTGGTAGCCAGGGCGATGCCATAGGTACTGACCATAAGATCCCTGGAATTTACACGTGCCGCCGGGATGGTAAGATCGGTGCGAATGCGATTGGTATTAGCATAATGCGCAGTGCCAGACATCAAATAAGTTCCTTGCTGAGTAGGCGCCTCGGGACACAACCCGGAATAGGAACCAAAACCGGAACCAATTGGCTTGGAGGTACATAGATCATTGGATGTAACCCCATTACTGCCGATGAACCAGGAGGAAGCATTTATATTTTCGCCGACACCAACCGTATCGGTCAGAGCTGATGCCGTTGAGGCGGTTCCCAGATCAGACACCCCTCCCATCTGATCACCATCATAACTGGACACGCTGGCATTAAAATTAAGCACATTCAATGGCGCGCAGTAATTCGTGGCATTCAATGGATCAGACCAGCTTGCCACCGTCAGACCTAAAGTGGCATCCTTGGAGCCGGCACCATAGGTAAAATTTGCATTGGCGCTACTCCCAGCCAGATAGCGTAATGACTCAAGATAGATCTCAGACATGGGATTCCCCCACGAGCTGCAATTGCCCTGATTGGCAGGTTGCCCTTGAGCGGTCGCACCTCCGGCAAGGACCAGGCCGGTTTGTTGATAGGTACAACTATCATGCCCAATATACGTGCCATCGCTATAGTTATACCCATAAAGCCTTAGCTTATTCAGGTTATGAACAATACCATTGGCACCGGCAACAAACGTGCCATCTGCACTATTCACCTCATTGGTAAAAGTACTGATATTTTTTCGCAGAACACCGCCAGAAATATTTTTGGTAAAAGAACCGGTCACCAAACCAAAATCAATTTGTTCCCCATAGACCTGTAAAAGCCCTATGGATTTAAAACTGCTGCCATATTGCTTATATTTTTCCTGGCCAAGCCATGCCGAATTAGCGACTTCTACGCGGGCGATGTACTCACCTTGCGCAGAACCCGTACCCAATCCATGTGTGGTTTGGGATGGATTTTCACCACTTGCATTTATCCCAGACAAATATGCCCTGTTTCCATTACTTCTAAAACCACCCGTAAAGCCTGACTGCAGGTTCGACATTTCTCCCGACCAATAGCACTGCCACCGTTCGTTGGCTCCCCACAGAGCAAAATTCCCACGGGCCACGCGGATAAGCGGCGCATTGGTATTAGTATCCGAGTACTGATTAATCCCAGTGGTTGCGCCCTTGGTTAGACTCCCGAGAGTAATTCCTGTCTGGCTCAAGTTTTTCAATGTCCATGTAGTTGATGTAACCCCCGAGCCGTTATAACTGCCGGCAGGGACTTGGATGGTTATTGTTCCGGCCCCGGTACCTGTCACCCCCCCAATCATCCATTGATTGGCCTCATTACCGGTCACAAAAACCTTGATCTGGTCTCCAACGGTTACGGACAGAGCGGTTGTAAAAGTCAGGCTGGCATCCGTATTGGGAATAGTCCGGGAAGTATTGCTGGTTGAAGTCGGTGGCGTAGTAGCAATTCCGGCGAAAGGGGTCAGGCTGGCAATATCACTGCCGTTATAATGCTTGGCAAAGGCATGGGCATCGGTGGGTAAATAATGACGTTCCAGCACCGTCAGCGAACTTGTGTCAGAGAAACGCATTCCGCCATACAGCATCTTTCGCACGACATCCATGCGGGTCATGGTGGCCCAGTTCATGAAGTTGCCGCTCCACTGCCCCGTGCAATAGTGGTTATTGGCACCGGTAGCCATGGCGACGGGAACAAAGCGACCATTTGCCACGCTGTAGTCATAACATTTCGCGCTGTCAAAATAGCCATAATAGTCAATAGAATCTTGATAGGTTGTTTCCGGCACGCCATCGCCATCAAGATCAGCGTAATCATTATAGGCCTTATAGGAGAGCTGATGATCTCGCGAGACATTCATCATCACCAGTGGCGTGACATCGTTTCCAGTCAAATTGATGGGAACACTGGTAAAACTGGCATTGGTATGCGCCGACACCTCCGCAAAGGACTTCCCCGCAAAAATGCCCACAACCAATCCCAAAAAAAATACTCCGCAGATTGACTTTAAGATATGCGCTTTCATTTCCTCTCCCCGGCAAGTCTTATCCCTGCCCATCAATAACGGCCTTCCAATTCAAGACCTATGAGATGACGCCACTCAACCGCTACCACAGACTCACTTTGCGACACACCCATGTGCTGAGAATAAATCGTATAGAGAATTTGCCCACCACCACCAGCCGTCCCTTTTCCCTTACCCTCATATCCAGCCAGCATCTGCAAGCCCGCCCCCGCTGTCGTCGAGGTTACACCATCCATAATGATATTGGTGTGCGGAATGACGTTGGGATCAGGCAAAAGTGGATTATACCCATCAGGGAAATAGGCGATATCCCTCCCACCCCCCACGACCATATCATCAAACACACTCGTCTCATCACGCGCAGCATTATCATTTTCCGACAAAGTTGTATCAATAATCAGGATGGTATTATTGGGGCTCAAAGGATCTTGAAGAACATTATTCGCATCAAGGGCGGTGAACCCACCCGGTGTCCCCAGACTTTCCTCGACCAAGCGGGCCGCAAGCTGCGTGCCGGCATCAGCCTGATAAAAAGTCTCCTTGCGAATCCGGTCATTTCCGGCTATCTGTATCTCCAAGGAGGTACTGGTAGATGCTGAAATACCTATCACCACAAGCAACAACAGGATGAGCAAGGCACCAACCAGAACATACCCGCCTTCATTTTTTATAGACTGCCGCGCATTTTTCTCAGGCACCATCTCAGATAGGCTCCATCCTTGTAAAGTCCTGGGTTACAGTTTTCAATAACCCTTTATCTCGACGTTGAACAATTACCCGAATCGTCTTAGTACCAAAAACTGGGTAATTATCCGCCACATTCCAGAACACGGTGAAGTCATCCTGAACAAGCGGCCCTCCATCGGCCAGACTGCCCGCGACATCCGTATTATCCAAACCGGTAACGCCTGCGTTGGCACCAGCGTTGCTATCATCGACTAAATCCGCATGGGCATAGGGTAGCCCCATAAATGTTTCCAACGTATCTTCTCCCCAGGTAGCAGCCCCGGTAAGACGTATGGCCGTATTGTTTCCATCAATAGCGGCAATCTGCATGGTGGCCGCGCCCAGAATACCAATGGTCAGCAGGGCAATGGCAATAAGAACCTCAATCAGGGTAAAGCCATTTTGGCTGTTATCTTTTTTCATAATCATAACCCAAGATTTCTGCACTGGACGGTGGTAATCAGTAAACGACGGCGAAGGTTGTCGTTATAGGGCCCCCATTTAGTGCCAAGGGGGGATTCAGTGGGATTAGAAGCGGGATAATACGTCATGGTATTGGTAAAATTCTGGTCGGGCCTGCCGGCAACGGCCAGAATGGATATCTGGATGGAACGGATATCGGCAAGATTGGCTGTAACATTTCCGTCTTCGTCCAGATACCGGAATTCTAGCTGACTGATATTTTCAGCAACTACCTGTCGCCCGCCACTTGTCCCGGCGGCGGTAGTAATCTGAAGCGCCAGGTCATCAACCAGGCCATCATTCGTTGGGGGCACAGCGGATGCAAATGCATCAAACAAGGAATACGCAATTGTTTCCAAACCATTGGCAGCCAGATCATCTTCGCGGGTAAACACCAGGTTATTGGCTCCGGCCGTTACAATAGCCGCTCCTAAGTCATTAGGATCATATCCGGCACTACGGATATCACGAGTCAGCATGTCCATGGCCACCCTGGCATTCTGCTGCATTTCGACCACTTCGTCCTGAGCCAGATAGCTTCTATGTTGAGACAAAAAAGAGGTCATTACTGCGCCCATGACAATCCCGCCCACGGCCATGGCAATCATCAGTTCCACAAGAGTGAAGCCATATTCGCCAGCATTATGGTTAACAGATAACACCATTTTAACACCTCAGAATAAAAAGTATCACTGAAGCCTAACGCTTCCGGCACTTGACACGGTTAATGTGTATGATCTTGATGGTGGAGGCCCATCATTTGTATCCAATACTACGTTTCTATTAGCTATTCCCAATGGCATACCTCTGGAGTTAAAACCGGCAGGGGTAAAAGTAGTGCTAACCAATTGCACACCACTTTGCTGTATAGGAGATTCAAGAATACAGTCAGCAAGATTGTCATTGGGATTGATAATACTTACACACTCGGCATTACAGCTATTATCACTATCATTATCCACACATATTTGATAACCGCCTACTAAAGTCGCACCTATCGTAAAGTCAATTACCACATTCCGATTACGCTTCACTGCCTCTAATTTAGCCTTTTTAAAGTTAATCATCAGCTCACGCGTTTCCGCCCGCAAGCGATAGCGAGGAATCGCGGCCGTAATCATAGGGGTCGCAACAGCCGCCAAAATCCCAATAATCGCCACCACTACTATCACCTCAACCAGAGTAAAACCTTTTTGTCCTGATTTGGTTCTCATAAACCCCGCTCGCCGTCTGTTTGATATTTTTTCCATCAAGCTCACCGCTGTGATTCCATTTTCATTTTCAAATAAGCAAAAACTACGCCATGCCCGGAAGATTGTTCCAATAAACAATCAAACCACATAATTCCAGAATGTTAGCGCCACAGGAAAAGACCAATCGACAAACCTGCCATTTTTTCAGCGACACTCTCTCTATTAAAACTTTTAACAATAAAAGGTATAAAGGAAAACTTTTTCACAATTCTCGATTATCTGAGCCTGAGTGGGATTCAAGGGGACAGGGATTCAAGGGGACAGCATACCTAATTCGTGCCTGAACGAAAACCTTGCATC
>DZAL01000251.1 GCA_022729575.1 Thiomargarita sp. | reverse complement strand
AGATGATTGCGGCCAACATTGACGTCGCTTTCATTGTCCAGTCGTGCCACTTTGATTTCAACGTGCGGAGAATGGATCGGTACTTGGTGATGGCAGCCGATGGGGGGGTTGAACCGATTGTTGTTCTCACCAAGACGGACTTGATCGTCCCCGAAGAACTGGAGCAGAAGCTTGCCACCATTACGTCGAGCACTATTACAGCCAGAGTCCTTGCCCTCAGCAATATCACGGGCCTCGGATTTGACGAATTCCAGCAGGTGTTAGTTTCGGGAAGAACATATTGTTTACTCGGTTCATCGGGGGTTGGCAAAACCACACTCCTCAACCGCCTGCTCGGGCAAGACGCTTTTGACACCAAGGTCGTTAGTGGAACGGGAGAAGGCATACATACAACTACGCGCCGCCAGCTTATTGTTCTTAATCAAGGTGCCATGTTGATTGATACGCCTGGAATGCGAGAACTGGGCCTTCTCGGGGTGAGCGAAGGGGTCAACCAAGGCTTTGAAGACATCGTCCAGCTTGCCCTGAATTGTCGCTATTCGAATTGTAGCCACACGCAGGAGCCCGGCTGTGCGGTCCGAGCCGCAGTAACAAGCGGTGTATTGACTGAAGATCGCTATTCAAGCTATGTAAAGCTCAAGAAGGAGTCGGAGTACCATGAGCTGTCGTACCTAGATAAACGGAAGAAGGACCGAACATTCGGACGCTTCATCAAATCTGCAAAGAAGCAAATGAAGCTCTGAAATTGGTAGCGAACAACTTGATGGAGCCGATTCCCTACAGTCGTGGCTCATCACAGCATTGGGTACCGAAATCGTTTTGGGGGTAAAAGCCTCATCGAAAGTAAACCGCAACTGTTATTGCTGTTAGGTATCACAAACCATGACCGTCAGGCCGTGTAGGGTCAATGTCATTAAGTTAAGCCGGCCAAAGAAACCTTGAAGGTCTAAAACCAGATCTTCAAGGTTAAAACATATCACTGGCGAGATAATCGCGACTTGGCAGTTGCAAACCCTAGCAGAAAGATTTTTTCAAAAGATACCCTCATTGATAATAGTCTATGCCTTTTGTGAGGAAAGGGATAACCGTGAATACTTCCATTATTACCGTGCCCAATTTTCACCACTGACAGACCTCCATATCTAAAATTATGACCAATAAATATCCAGTGATTCGGAATCCAACTTATGACTTTAGCGGACAAAGTTATGCGAATAGTTATCCCAATTTACATAAATATCCTGCCACCATGATTCCTCAAATTGGCATCGAACTGTTTAAGGAATTAAACCTCTCTGGCGGCAAGTTGTTGGACCCTTATTGCGGTTCCGGTTCCTCGTTTACGGTGGGATTAGATAGAGGATTGGAAGAAATGTCTGGTTTTGACCTCAATCCGTTAGCTATTCTGATTTGTAAGGCTAAGTTTACTAAAATTTCCCTACCACTGCTTCATGACATCCCATCGAAACTCAAACAAGCCGTGGGTAATATTCAAAGCCACAGAGGCAAAGTCGAACAGGTTAACCCACCGGATTTTTACCACCTTGATTTCTGGTTTTCCAAAGCAGTGATACAACAGTTAGCGGTCCTAAGACACTGCATAGATCAGCTTGTCACATTACCAAGCATCAAAAATTTTTTGCGAATTCCGTTTTCCGAGACGGTTCGAGAATGCTCTTATACCAGAAATAATGAGTTTAAACTGTATCGGATGAAAGCCGAAAAACTGCTGACCTTTCAACCCGAGGTGTTGGAGCTGTTTTGGGAAAAATTAACTCAGGCCGTTAAGATTTATGAAACTTATTATTACCCTAAGTTAACGACTGCAAAAATCACCTTATCTCATCAGTTTCGACCTAAGTATAATTACTATGACGTGGTCTTGACCAGCCCTCCTTACGGCGATAGTAAAACGACCGTGGCTTATGGTCAATTTTCGTTATTGTCGAACGAGTGGTTAGGAATAAAGGAGGCTCGTCAAATTGACAAGATGTTGATGGGCGGTCAAAGGGTGAATACACTTTATCATCAGAGTTTAATCAAAGATTATTTGCTAGAAATCTCCAAGCAATCAGAGAAACGTGCTTTGGAAGTATCCGCTTTTTACTTTGATTTAGCACAATCGATTCAACGAGTAGCGAAAAGTATAAAGATTGGTGGAAAAATCATCTATGTAGTTGGCAACCGTCGAGTTAAAAATATACAATTGCCTACGGACCAATTTATTGCGGAACAGTTTGAAAACAATGGTTTCAAACACTTATTCACTTATGAGAGATTACTAGGGAATAAAGCTATGCCGTTGCTTAATTCACCAACCAACCAAAAGGGGGAGAGAAACAGCACCATGACTCAGGAGTTTATTGTGGTTGGTGAGAAACTTAAATGAAAAATCGAATCCACAATGGTTGCCATTCACTCATAAAATTCGTCAACCGGTTAAGAATTTTGAAACCGAACCAATTTGTAAAGTCGTTGAGCCGTATAAAATTGCTACGTAACCTGAAACCGCCGGTAAATCTAAAATGTGGGTGGCCACTCATCAGGACTGGCAGTCACCGAAGGACTGCCAGTCCTAAATTCTCAGCTAGATTTCATCACTACTAACCGGCGAAATTTTAAAGAAACTCTTGTTATCCGTAGCTGGTTAGTGTATTGTATACTGAACGGCCCGTGATGAACCAACCGCCCATGACGTATATTTTAATCATCCGTCGCCAGTAAGCCTGTTGGAGCGAGTCGCAACTCCAACGGCAAACCCACAATACCATTAAGTTAAGCCTGCCAAAGAAACCTTGAAGGTCTAAAACCAGACCTTCAAGGTTAAAACCTGACCGGGGGATTCCTTAACTTAATGGCAGTGCGGCAAACCCAGGAGTACAAAGCGAAGCTTGGTCAGCATCAGCCGACCACTAAAGTTAAAAAATCGGGTACTTTGGTGTGGTGAACTACCTGGCTAAATCCAGAACCCGATTTGACCACTGGTCGAAAGTTGCCAACTCTAAAACCAAATTCCAAATTCCAAATTCCAATTTTAAAGAACTCACTTATGCTCTCTCTCTCAGATTATCAAATTCTGGCCCAACTCTACGAAAGTCCCAACTCGTTAGTCTATCGTGCCGTGCGTAACGACGACCAACAGCCCGTTATCCTCAAGCAACTCAAAGCGGATTATCTTACGCCCGCGGTGTTAGCTCGCTATCACCATGAGTTTGAAATACTCTCGCTATTGAAATTACCCGGCGTGATTCGGGCGTATGACTTAAAACCCTACCAAAGCACTTTGCTGTTGGTGGTTGAAGACTTTGGCGGGGATTCTTTAAAGGTGCTTACCCAGCAACGTCGCTGGACTCTGGCAGAATTACTCCCGGTGTTCATTCAAGCGGCTGACAGTTTGGGACAAGTTCATGCGGCAGACCTGATTCACAAGGACTTGAATCCCAATAATATCGTCTGCAATCTAACGACGGATCAGTTGAAATTCATCGACTTTGGCATTGCCTCCCGCTTGCCGCGTGAGAATCCAACCCTGAAAAATCCTAACCAATTAGAAGGCACTCTGCCGTATCTCTCTCCTGAACAAACGGGGCGCATGAATCGGAGTTTAGACTATCGTACCGATTTCTATTCCTTGGGAGTCACTTTCTATGAACTGCTGACGGGACAATTGCCTTTTGTCGCAGAGGATGCCATGGAAATGGTGCATTGTCACCTGGCCAAACCGCCCTTGCCTCCTCATCAGGTCAACCCGTTGCTTCCCCCCGTATTATCTGACCTGGTCTTGAAACTGATGGCGAAAACCGCCGAAGACCGCTATCAATCCGCGTTTGGGTTAAAATCGGATTTGGAACACCTTCTCGCAAACCTGACAGGTCTAACCGACCTGTCAGGTTTCAAACTGGCCCAACACGATTTCTCCACCCATTTTCATCTCCCTCAGAAACTCTATGGTCGGGAGGCAGAAATTCAACAGATCTTGGCAGCGTTTGACACGGTGGTTCAAGGTCACAGTCAATTACTCCTCGTGGCTGGCTATTCGGGCATTGGCAAATCGGTGTTAGTGCGAGAAGTCTATAAACCCATTACCGAGAAGCGCGGCTATTTTATCACGGGGAAATTTGACCAATTCCAACGTAACGTGCCCTATTCCGCGGTGGCCCAAGCCTTTCGTGACCTGGTGCACCAACGGCTCACGGAAACGCAATCTCGTCTGGACGAATGGCAAACTCAGATATTAACGGCGGTGGGTAACAATGGCCAGGTCCTCATCGAACTGATTCCAGAAATGGCATTGATTTTCGGCCCGCAACCCGCGGTGCCAACGTTACCACCCACCGAGTCACAAAACCGCTTCAACCTCGTGTTTCAAAATTTCGTCAAAGTCTTTGGTCAAGTTGACCATCCCTTGGTAATTTTCCTGGATGATTTGCAATGGGTTGACTCTGCCAGTTTGAAACTGCTGACGTTGCTGATGAACGATATTCCCTATTTGTTAGTGATAGGGGCGTATCGTGACAATGAAGTGAGTCCAGTACATCCGTTAATGACCACGTTAGAGGACCTGCAGAAGCAAGGTCGCCTGGTGCAAACCTTAACTTTGACTCCCTTGACCTTGTCTCATCTGAATCAACTGGTCAGTGACACGCTGCATCTGCCCACTACACAAACGTTACCGTTAGCCGAGTTAGTGTTGGAAAAGACGGGCGGGAATCCCTTCTTCATGGGCGAATTTTTGAAGACCCTGTATGTGGAATACTTACTGGAATTTAACTCCAATCAGCGAAAATGGCAGTGGGATTTAGCACAAATTAAAGCCCGCAACATTACGGCTAATGTCGTGGAATTAATGACGGGCAAAATTCAAGGCCTCCCCTCCCCAACTCAGGTCATCTTAAAATTAGCCGCCAGCGTGGGCAATCAATTTGACTTGGCCACCTTAGCGGTGATTTCGCAAACGTCGGTTGACTCAGTGAAAACCGATTTATGGGAAGCCTTGAGAGAAGGTTTAGTGGTGCCGCTAGAAGAGAACTACAAATTTGTCCATGACCGCATCCAGCAAGCCGCTTACTCACTCATTCCAGAAACCGACCGACCGGCGTTACATTGGCAGATTGGACAATTGTTGAAAAATCATCTAAGCGAGACTTTGGGGGAGAGATTATTTGAAGTGGTTGACCACCTCAATCAAGGGAGTTCCCTCGCCACGACTCCAGAGGAGAAAATACAACTAATTCAATTGAATTTACAAGCCGCCCAAAAAGCGAAATTCGCCACCGCCTATCGGATGGTAATCTCTTACTTACATCACAGCTATCACTGGCTTACTCCAACCCATTGGCAAACCGATTATGATTTAGCTCTCTCTTACCATTTAGAACTGAGCGAAGCCAGGTATCTGGGTGGCGACTTTGACCAGATGGAAACCGTAGCCGATATAGTCTTGCAACAAGCGCGTACTCCCATGGATACAGTGAAAGTCTATGAAATCCTAGTGCAAGCGTATACTGGACAAACACAATATCTCAAGGCTATTCAGACGGCACGAAAAGGACTTTCTCTCTTCGGAGTTGAATTACCTGAGAAACCCACACCCGCAGATCTAGCATCCGCTTGGGCCAGTACCGCCTCGCGGTGGCAAGGTGTAACGATTAGTGAATTAGTACACTTACCGCGTTTAACCTCAACTCATGGACAGGCGACCATGCGCCTCTTATCGAGCAGCGTGGCACCGAGTTATGTGGGAATGCCAGAGCTATTTCCCTTGATAGTGTCCAATATGGTTAACTTATCTATTGAACAGGGTCATGCCGAACAATCTCCTGTCGCCTACTCAGTTTATGGCTCGTTTCTCTGTGCTACCATGGAAATTGAGGCGGGTTATCAATTTGGACAATTAGCTCTCCAAGTACTAGAACGATTGGATACCCGTTCTAATCGCTCCAGAACTTTGGAGGTGGTGAAGGGGCTGATTAACCCTTGGAAGGAACCTTTATCAGTACTTGGTCACCAGCTAAAAGAAGTTTACCAGATTACCATCGAGGAGGGTGATTTCGAATGTGCCGGTTATACTGCCGTGGTTCTCGGTGCCTGCACCTACTTCAGTGGGCAATCACTGGAGGAACTAGAACTGCGACTGGCGTTCTATCTTCAGGAATTAATGCGAGTACAACAAAATACTTCCGTCAATTATTTGAGCGTTTATCGACAAAGTATCTTAACTTTACGCCAAACTGTTCTTTCCAGACCTGTGACCGATTTATCAGAAGAGTCAACACGATTGCTCAGAGTGCTTCAAGCGGCTAATGATTATTACGGATTATTTCAATTTTACAGCAACCGCTTGTCTCTGTGTTACCTGTTTTACGATTACCGCCAAGCTTTAGAAAATGCCCATTTAGCCCACAATTACTTAGCTGGTGGGGTTGGCAGTGTCACCGCATTTTTCCACTTCTACGATTCCCTCTCACGGTTGGCAGTCTATTCCGAGGCCGAAGCGGCCAAGTGTGAAGAGATTCTGCAATCAGTTTCGACTAATCAGGCCAAGATGAAACAGTGGGCACAACATGCTCCCATGAATTATCAACATAAATATGACTTGGTAGAAGCAGAAAAAGCACGGGTGTGGGGACAATTTGAACTCGCCGCCAAAGGCTATGAGAAGGCGATAGCAGGTGCCAGAGAGAACGAGTATCTCCAAGAAGAAGCACTGGCCTATGAATTAGCCGCCCGGTTTTATTTGAGTCAGGGGATGGAAAAATTTGCTCAGAGTTATTTGCAAGAAGCCTCTCATTGCTATCAACGCTGGGGGGCATTGGCCAAAGTGCAACACTTGCAAATGCAATATCCGCAATTACTGGCTAAAAAGTCCAGCGTAATGCCACCTAACTTCTTACACACTCGGATGGCTACTACCTCGGTATTTTCGGTAGCCAGCCAGTCGACTGGCACTCAAGAGTTGGATGTTAACAGCATTCTCAAATCCTCTCAAATCCTGTCTGAGGAAATAGTCCTGCCACGTTTGTTGGAAAAAATGATGCTCATTGTCATTGAAAACGCGGGAGCAGAACTCGGTTTGTTATTATTACCTAAATCAAATCAATGGTTTATTGAAGCCGAAGGACAGGTTGGGCAAACTAACGTGACGGTGTTGCAAGCCATTTCCATTGACGATAATCGCCGAGTCTCGGCGGCCATGATTGCTTATGTGATTCGGACTCAACAACCGCTGGTGTTGGATGCGGCCTCGCAAAGTGGTCAGTTTACTCGCGACCCCCATATTGTCCAATCTCAAGTGAAATCGGTGTTGGTGGTACCGTTGAAACACCAAGGTGTCTTGACGGGCATTGTGTACTTGGAAAATAATTTAACCACGGGTGCGTTCACCGCAGACCGCCTCGAAGTGTTGAACTTGATTTCGTCGCAACTGGCGATTTCCATTGAGAATGCGTTACTGTATGTGAATTTGGAACAGAAGGTGGCGGAACGGACTCAAGAGTTATCAGAAGCGTTGGCCCATCTCAAAACCACGCAAACCCACCTGATTGAGGTAGAAAAAATGGCGGCGTTAGGCAATTTAGTGGCAGGAGTGGCCCATGAAATCAACACGCCCGTAGGGATTGGGGTAACGGCCGCCACACAACTGGATAAAATTACCGTGGATTTTGCCAACTTGTACAAAAGTGGTAAAATGTCCCGTCCGGATTTGGAACAATACCTTAATGCCACGTACCAAACCAGCGCCTTAATTTTGAAAAATCTTACGCGAGCGGCGGAATTAACGCAAAGTTTTAAACAAGTGGCGGTTGATCAAACCAGTGAGCAACAACGCACTTTTGTTTTACAAGAATATATCAATGAAATCTTAGTGAGTCTAAGACCGAAGTTGAAAAATACGGGCTATCAAGTCTCGGTCCATTGTGAGGAAACAATTAAGTGTACGACTTATCCAGGGGCGTTGGCGCAAATTCTGACCAATTTAATTATGAACTCCTTGCAACATGGGTTTCAAGGGCGTGCCACAGGGCAAATTACGATAACCGCTATTGCACAAGCACCACAAGTTATTTTACACTATAGAGACGATGGCAACGGTATCGCGCCCGACGTGATTAATAAAATTTTTGAGCCGTTTTTTACTACCAATCGTCAAGGTGGTGGTACGGGTTTGGGATTGCACATTGTCTATAATTTGGTAACGCATAAATTAAATGGTACTATTCGTTGCCACAGTGAACTCGGTAAGGGCGTGGATTTTACGTTAATTTTACCTATGGTTTGAATTGGGAAAACGTTGGAGTAGCGGCTTCAGTCGGTGTTGGAGTAGAGGCTTTAGCCGCACTGCCATTAAGTTAAGCCTGCCAAAGAAACCTTGAAGGTCTAAAACCAGACC
>DZAL01000382.1 GCA_022729575.1 Thiomargarita sp. | reverse complement strand
CAGGGAGAGCCTCTCACACCACCGTGCGTACGGGTCTCGTACACGGCGGTTCAGAAATGAACGGGATTGAGTTCGTGAAAAAGGTCAGTGAGTGGAGTGTACCCACGTTGTTTGAGTCTTGCTACAGTGATAGTGGTTCCCATAATGGGACTTTGAGCCACAGCCCAGCCGCCTTTACGGGTTCTACTCCATTGATAAGCATGAGAAGCGTCAACTCCTAGACGAATAAGGTTTTTCCTCTTCCGTTCGGGTTTCTTCCAATCATGCCAAATACAATAACGCAGTCTGTTGCGCAACCAACCGTCTAAATCTCTGAGTTTACCTTGAATACTCGTACCTCGAAAGTAGTTTAACCACCCTCGTTGAATTTGGTTTATCTCAGTAATACGCTCGTCGAATGTCATAGGTTTGGTTTTGCGTGTGGCTTGTTTGAGCCGTTCTTTTAATCTTTGCCATGCCTTTTCGGACACCACCAATTGATAATGTCCTTTTGTTCCTTTTTCGTATGTGGGAACAAATCCAAATCCTAGTATCTTAAAGTTTACAGGTCGCCTGATACCGCTTTTCTCTCTATTGATAGTGAGTTGCAGTTTCTTTTTGAGGTATTGAGTAATTTCTCTCTTTACCATTTCGGCTAGTGCTCTGCTCTTACAGTAGATACTGAAATCATCGGCATAGCGAACAAACGGAAGTTTGCGTCTGTGTAGTTCTTTATCCAATTTGTCTAAAAGGATATTGGACAACAGCGGACTGATGGGAGAGCCTTGAGGTACTCCCTTCCTACGTTTGTGTAGTTTACCGTTTTTGAGCATAGGTGCTCTTAGCCAACGTCTGATTAACAGCATGGTCTTAGGGCATTTTACCCGTTGGTAAACTAAGTTTAAAAGCATACTGTGGTCAACTTCGTCAAAAAAGGTTTGTAGGTCTATATCCACAATATAGGTCAATCCCTGATGAATGTATTCACTCGCTTTGCCTACGGCGTGGCGTGCGCTTCTATCGGGACGAAAACCATAGCTATTGGGACTGAAGTCCAACTCCCATTTCAGCGATATGACTTGGGCTACTGCTTGTTGCAATACTCTTTCCATAGCGGTGGGGATACCCAATTGTCGAACTTTTCCATTGCTCTTTGGAATGTCAACCCCCAAAATGGGTTGTGCCAAATAGTTTCCTTGCTTTATCTGTTCAATGAGCGTTTGTCGGTTGTCGTGGAAATACGTCATGAGTACCTTTGTAGGTACACCGTCCACGCCTGCACTACCTTTGTTTTTGATAACGTGGTAAAGTGCTTTTTGCAGATTGTAAGGATGTAATACTTGGTCAATCATCTTTTGGTAAGTTAATAATTTGATGTAATCCTGTTTTCGTTATTTGGGGCTATCCTAAGATTCCACACAAACATTGAAAACTCATTTCTGTTCAGTCCTTCCGACAGTTGTGAGACCTTATGCGGTTTCTATTCGCATCTCGTTACCCCATCGTACTATGACCTCTGCTGACTTCTTGGCTTGATTAACTCGTAATCGCCAAGACCTCCCCCGGTAAGAGCATTTTCCTTTGGTCTATAACCAATGTATCTACATGATAATAATCTGATTTGTTCAACGTGTTCAGACCACTTTTTTGGACTTTGTGTTGATGTGCACACTTATCCTTATTATCGTGCCTACTATACATTTTCTGTTCGTTGGTACAGACTTTTGCCGTTTGGCTTCCTTCATTGTATGGGTCGCCCCAAACCAACTTGCCACTTGCTAACAATTCGGATTGTTAATCCGCTTGTAAGGGACTTACACCCTCTGGAAAATTTAAGCCCACCTTAATTTTGTAAATTTTCCAAAATTTGTATATTTGAATTTTTCTACAACCTTACGGTGGGTGTGTCCTGCTCATGCGGGGCACACACATTTTGTATAAGTAATGGCTGTCGATGTGGTAAATATCAAGGTTTGTAGCCCGCTCAAACTGCGTAGCGGTTTGACAGGGAAGTGCCACGCAATCTGCCACTA
>DZAL01000250.1 GCA_022729575.1 Thiomargarita sp. | reverse complement strand
ATCTCGTCCAAATCTGAAGGTTTGGACTCCAACGCGGCTTAACTTAATGGCATTGGGTGTAAAGCATCTCCCAAAGGGTCTTTCGGCATGAGGTGATGTGCAAAGTATACCGCGACGATTTCAGTTAAGTACTGAAGCAGAAATTCGGCGGTATTTTCCCCTCACCCCCGACCCCTCTCCCAGAGGGAGAGGGGCGAAAGAAAATAGGAGAAAATTTCTGCTTCAGTACTTATTTCTTCTGAAGGAGTTATGACTGGTAGTGTCAAAGCCAATGTCCGGGCTTTATCTTTATGTGGCTTCTGACCTTTGCTTAACTCCTCAAGAACGGCGGTACTGGTGACCAATTGATAATTGCCGCGGTCTCGGTCCCACCATTCTTGAGTCCATTCTCGTCTGACGACAATCGCAGGATGTGTACGTTCATCGTAGTAAAAACTGAAAATCGAGGTTTCTATATAAATTAATGGTTTCATGTGTGTTGGTGTTCACAGGTGTAATTCTGTTCGTTAAGGGAGGTGGCATTTCCACACGCGAGTGCTGGAACTGAATCAATCAACGTGGTTACTTTCACTTCCCTCTTCCACGCCCTTTGTTTAAAGTTCTCCAGAAGTGGGGAAGAACATCGTCCTGCCCCTCTGTTGGTCCAGCAACCCCCTCCCCCTACTTCCCCAAGCGAATCGTCTGCGTTCTCAAGTCCTCCGGGCCAATGGGAAGGATGTCGCGGGCGTTGATGATGAAATAACTCCTTTTTCCTGAACGGTCAGGGTAGGCGCAGCGGTTTAGGGAAAGGTTGTTCTCTGCAAATTTTAACAATGTCATGGGAATGTTAGGCTCCCACCGTTGACCATTGATTTCGACTTCACCATTCACTGACTTTTCAGAAGTAGCGTCTATTACGCTATTATTGAGTAGAAGTTTCTTTCGTCTATCAGGATCCCACTTTTTCATGACTATGACCGGACCAAGGAGATATCTAGCGTTAATTGTTCCGATCTTCCCACCATGGCCTTCTTTAGCACTAGCCAATAAAGCACTTCTTTTTTCAAGAATAAGCCATTTAGAATGGCTAATTGTAATATTTCCTCCTATATGTTCAGGCTTGTTTCCTTGCGCACTGGCCGAGATAAAACTGTTTCTTAACCATAGGTTGCCACCACCTACATCAACAACAATATCGCCCCCACCTGCTGCCATTGATTGAGTAGTAATACTGCTGTTACCCTCGTTTTCATCCCCGGTCCCTACTAGCGACATTTCATTGGCTTGAATATCAATTTTTCCAGCATTTCCAGCATTTCCAGCATTTTCAGCCTCCAAGTTACTATTACCACTTATCCAGCTATCCTCTAATGTTAAACGTTGAGTGTTTAGTTCAATATCACCAGCGGCACCACTAGAATCGGTGGAAGCCATGATAAAACTGGAACCAGATAATGTTAAACGTTGAGTGTTTAGTTCAATATCACCAGCGGCACCACTAGAATAGGTGGAAGCCTTGATAAAACTGGAACCAGATAATGTTAAACGTTGAGTGTTTAGTTCAATGTCACCAGCGGCACCACTAGAATCGGTGGAAGCCGTGATAAAACTGGAACCAAATAAGGATAGTTCTGAACTATTGACAGTAATCTGGCCACCTTTGGCAGCACTGTGAGTCGATGAATTGAGATTGCCACCTTCGGTTAGAATCATTCGTTGCGCATGAACTTCAATATTCCCAACGGGGCCAGCTTCTTTCGAATCATTCATCGTTTCTAAAACCCCGGGACCCATTTCTAGTATTTCGGCTTGAATGCTTATATTTCCTCCACGACCAGAACTATAGTTATTGGTATCAATTCTGCTTTGACTGACCCGGTAAGCCTCCGCATAAGCCCCCGCCTCTGCTTCTTCCCCTGAAATCTCATCAGAAGTGTAAACTTGGAGATACCTCTGATAGAGGTAGTCTATGTAACCTTCATTCCGACCACTGAGTGAAAGGTGACGTGCTTTCACAATAATATCGCCTCCCTTAGTATTTTCACAGTCTCTTTGACAGCGATTACTGGCGGATATCCACGCGCTGTTTTCCAATGAAATTTTATCCGCAACATCTATATCAATACCTTTTCCAATTTCAGAATAGGTGTCAGCAAAAATACGACCCTGGTCTAAAACAAGTTGACCTGCACGGATGGCGATATGCCCCCCTTGTCCTATGCCATCTTCTCTTCCACTGACATCGAGGTTAGCCAACCCATACTGTTCAAGTAGTTCATAATTTGATTGTGATAGACTTATCTGGCCCATCCCACCCAAGGCCGTGATGGCTAAGTTATCGGTGGTATGGAAAACCTTACCAGCGGAAGCCATGGCCACTAGATTAATTCGCCCGCTAGGTGCCAACAAGATGCTGTTTTGAATGGTTAAGTCACCACCTATGAAAGACAAAGTTTGTTCTGGACGTACTTCGAGGAGGAAAGGCTTGTCGCTATTACCTTGAATAGAAATGTTCGCGGGTTGATTACTCAAAAAACCAAAGGCTTCTGGTGAGGCAACAGTTAACAGACTTTGACCAGGTTCCGTGGCATTGAAATGTCCGCCATCTTGAAAATGCAACACTTCCGCAGTGCTGGCATGAAATGAACCCAACACATCCAATTTAGCATTCTCCCCAAATACAATACCACTGGGGTTCAGTAAGTACAAATTAGCATGGGATATTTCAGATTTCAATGTACCATCAATCCATGAATGGTGACCTCCTGTTACTCTGGCCAGAATATTTTGAACCGAGTCTGGCCCCATGAAAGTGGCACTTTCATTCATGTTGATATTAAATTCCTTGAAACTGTGAAACAAGTTACCATCTAGTTGCTGACCTAAATTGGCAGGAATCTCAAAATTTGGACCGGTCAAATTAGTTTCTTTTCCCAGTGTACCATCGGTGGCCATCTGGGCAAGTAGTGGAGTATTTAGCAATAAGATGCCTAGAAAAATATAAAAAGGTGATTTTGAAGTTAACATGTGTTCTAATCCGTAGATTTAGTGTCTGAAGCGGAAAACGAGATAAGTGGTGTTTATATATTGACTCCGCTTATCCCGTTTCTATGCCTGGCGCGGGAACTAGATTTAAGCGCTTTAGCTGGTTCCCACTGGAACAAACCAAATTACCATAGTTTTGGTGGTGGTGATGGCTTGCAATTACTACCACAAACTGGTGGTAATTTTCTAGGTACGCAAGCAACTGCTGGTGAAGTGTATTTTCGAATATTTCTTTTAACTCCACCACTCAATAAAGATACAGGTAGTTTCTCCCCCCAAAACGCCAACATCATTGGCAGGTCTCCTCCAAATGTTGGTAGGTCACCCGCTAACGCTAATAAAGTCACCGGCCGTTCTCCCCAATACACCAAAATTGGCACCTCTTCCTCAACACCATCCACGTTAACCAACATCACTCGCACTTCAACGTAATGTCCTGAAACAGTAACAGGTGTCGACGATGAACCATCAGGTGACAAACCCATAACCTCGGCATCTTTGGGTCGAATTTTAATACTCTGCGTCCATTCCTTCCCTTCCGCCTTCTCGTTTCCAGGAGCACTGGGTCTGAAGAACTCCTTATCGGTTAACCCATTGTTCTCCATTTCAGACCAAGTGGTATCGAGATTATTCATATCGATGATTGACTCTACCGTCAAGATAGCCGATTGTGCCCAATACATGGCTTCCCGTTGTCTCGCGGCATTATTGCCCTTGTCCAGAGGATACCGTTCAGAAGGCAATTCACCGGTGTCTAGTGCGCCCTTGCCCTCGGTATTAAAATCCTTTCGCAACTCTTGTCCGGCAATATCCTGGTCGCTGTTGAAATACGCTTTACAAATCGTATAAGACGTTGGCATCAAAAATCGGAGTAGTGGTTTTTTCTGAGTTTGACTGCCTAAAATAACCGGTAGCTGTTGGTTCTTATCAAGGCACTCCCATCGTACAAATTCCCAATAGGTATTCGCACCGCTATTGGTTTTCTGAACGTGGTTGGGAATGCTTCTTAACTTGACACGTTTCCCCGGTTCATAATACGTCTTGGCTTTCGTGTACCCATCACCAACGTTAATCGTCAAGCGATTATCAACGATTTGACCCGCTGACTCAGTTTGCTGGTTGGTTTTAATATCCCACAATTGTACTTCGAGATTAGGTTTCATATTCGGGTCCAAGTCAAAATTGGCCGTACAATTTTTGGCACCCTCATCGACCACAATGGAAATACGAGGCGGCAAAATCTGGAAAGCCCCTGCAATTGGCGTTATCACCGGCACCTTGACTTGCGTTTTTACGAACGGGCTACCAATGACAGTTCCTGTGGCGTTTTTCACCGTCAGGGTAATATCACAAGTTGACGATTCTGGGAGAGTGATGGAGGTCTCTACGCCCGTGCCCGTCAGACCAAGATTGGGAGTCGGGTCAGTGGTCGTGCTGCATGAGGTCGTCCAATGATATGTCGTCCCAGCCGGGTATTTTGCCGATAAGACAGAAGCATCTAACAGAATCGATAAACGCCCTCCCACTGGTGAGCCATCGTCACAATCTCCGCCCCAACCCGTGAAAATAGCTCCTGGGTAAGGTTTGGCAGTAAGTTGTACGGCAGTGCCAGGAAAGTAGTTGCCTTGTTGTGATGCACAAATCTCTGGAAAACAATCGGCCGCTACTGGATTACTCGGATTCATCAAAACCTGACCAGAACTCTCGCCAGTCTTGGTGACAATCAAACTGGCCATGGGCACGATGACTGTTTTCGTGACCGGGGCACTACTCCCCGCTTTGTTTTTCACCGTAAGGGTAATATCACAAGTTGCCGCTCGCAAAAAAGTGATGGAAGTTATTGGGCCGGTTGTGGAGGTTGGTCCACATGAAGTGGTCCAGTTGTAACTGTCAATCTCGCCATCCGTAGTCGTGGAAAGAACAGCGTCTAAATTAACCGTCAAGTTGTTGACTTGTTGGGGCAGCAACGTGGCTTCCCATAGTGGATCAATAGCCGTCTTCTTAACAGTTAAAATCGCTGGTGCCACCACTCCGGCTTGCGTGGCCGTGATAGTATTCTTCGCAGAATCTGTGACCGTGAGGGTCATACCACAAGTCACCGCTTTGGAAAAAGTGATGGAAGTTTTCTGACCTGTAGCCGTTTGTCCACATGAGCTGGTCCAAAGATAGTCACCATCCAGGTCGAAACCAGAAGCTACCAAATCGACAGTCAAGGTGCCTTTGGGTGGCAGAATATTGAAAGCGGCCACGGGTGGCAGTGGAGCACACGCAGTCGACGATAAGCCGATGGTCCCTAGTTTATCGTCCCATGAGCCATACTCGCCATTGAGATTTTCACAAACACCGCTTGAAACTTTTAAGTTATTCAAGCTGGAAATACTCGTCAAACTATCGGGTAACGTACCAGTCAAACCGTTGTTGCCACTGACATCAAACGTCTGCAACCCACTGAGGGCACTGAAATCTGAAGGCAACGACCCAAGCAGATCATTACTGGACAAGTTAATCGCGGTGACCGTACCACCATCACAAGTTACACCGTACCAGGGGGTGGAACAAGGAGTGAGTGTATCTCGCCAACCGCCTGATTTATCCCAAAATTGACCACTGGTGCTGTCGAAGAGAGCAAGTAAGGCGGTACATTCTGCCGGAGAAATTTCCTTGATTCTGGAACAAGAGAAGTTTTGAAAGCGTACTCCACAACTCTTGTTGCTGGTCATCGTAATAATATTGGTGGGATTGTCGGCATCAGTAGTGGCGCAATCACCAGTCCATTCGGTAAAGTTGGAACCCACCAGATTGGAAATGGCTTTTAGTTCAACCACCTGACCTGGAAAATAGTAGAAAGTACACTCAGTAGTATCACAAGAGAGATTGCTACTGTCCGGCGTCGTGGTGGTAGCCGTAATGCTATGGTCTTTGTTGGTTAGAGATTTAGTGAGCGTGAGGGCATTCTTGCCATGGACTCCAAAATTAACCTTTTCGTCTTTCTTCGTCCAACTAATCTCGACTCCGAAAGGCGTGGTTAACGGTGGATTCCGTACTGGGATAGTCTGTTGCTGAATATTAGTATCCAGATTACTGGTGATAGCATAGGTGCCATAAGGCACGGTAAGCGTGTAAGCACCGTCTGCGACAGTCATGGTAGAAATCTCCTGATTAGTCACTGTATTTTTAGCCGTAACAGTTTGATTAAGCAAGCCTGGTTCTCCTGCGTCTTTAACGCCATTGTCATTGAGGTCGTTAAATTTGGTACCAGAAATTTTGCCCTCGCAGATAGAAATGCTGTTTGGAGCCTCAGTAATAGTGGTATCCAAGCCACCATAAACCCGTGTCGGGTCCTTGCATAACGACTTGGCGTTAGTAGTTAACTTCAGTGTGGTTAACAGAGTGAGTTTGTCTAATGCCGGAATAGGGCCTTCCAATTGGTTGCCGTTTAAAAACAAAGATACCAAGTTGATTAGCGCATTGAGTTCGGGTATCAAGTCATTGAATTGGTTGTCGCTTAAGTCAAGCTCGTTCAATGCCGTGAGCGCACTGAGGTCCGGAATTTTACCGCTCAGTTGGTTGCTATTCAATTTTAGCTTTTGCAAATAGGTCAAATCGCTGAGATTTGGCAAAGTGCCTTTAAGTAGATGGCTGGTCAAGTCAATTTCAGTGACATTGCCATCGACACAAGCAATACCTTGCCAATTGGAACAAAGAGTAGCCTGGTCGTCCCATCCGGTGGGTTTGGGTGACCAGTGAAGGCCGTCGGTATTCTTGTAAAGAGAGAATAAAGTTTCGCACTGGCTCTTAAAAGCTCCCACGAGACCTTCGCATTTATTGCACTCGATTAGGTTGTTGGGGGCACTGGTCAGTTTATCCTTAAGAGTGCCATAGTCAACGGTGAAGTCCACACATAGTTGTGCGGTGTTATTGTTGACTGCTATAGTCTGTAAATTAGTGAGTGATTTCAATCCTTCTGGGAAAGTGCCTTCTAGTTGGTTGTCATTGAGTTGCAACGTTTTTAAATCCACCAGAGATTTAAGATCAGGAATAGTCCCTGTGAAACCGTTGTTGTTCAATGCTAATATTTGTAACGTGGTTAAATTACTAATCGAGGCCGGTAGGTCACCTGAAAATTGGTTGTTGCTTAAATTCAACACTTGCAATTTTGTTAGGGCAGTGAGATCGGGAAAGTTGCCGGTCAGTGAGTTGCCGTTTAATTTCAGTGATTGTAATTCAGTGAAGGCACTGAGACTAGGCAAGGTGCCGACCAGATTGTTGTCAGACAAATCGATATTAATCACGTTGCTGGTGTCAGTAGCGCAGTCGATGCCTTTCCAACTACATGGAGTATCGGTATTGTTCCAACCAGTATTATCATTCCAACTAATGGTGGGGTCGACAGTAGCATTATATAATGATACTAAAGCCTCGCATTGGGTTTTAGGAATTTCAGTGACCGCAGCGCAGTCGGTGGCAGCGTTGGCAAAAGGTATGCCACTTAGTAGAAAAACCATTCCTATTCCTATTCGAATAGAATGAGGTGATGGTTTGTATGTCATAAAGGTGTTCCTCGCTTATGTATACTTATGATATAGGTCTTACGTATTTTCGGTCGTGTTTTAAATTATTCCTACCGTGCCAAGAAACTAGATTTTTTGAAGAAACTTAGTTTCTCAGAGATTAAATTTAAATCGAGTATTTTCCTGATTTCCTGGATTTAGATAACTTTGGTCAGTTTAGTTATCGGGGGTTGAGTAACCGGCGGAAAGCGTCAGGCAAATTAATTATACTCTGCTGTTTTTGGCAAGTGCAAGAGTTTTTTTTGGTATTGCAAATTAATTTATTTAGCGGGCCGGATTGGTTTTGAAAATTTGGTATAATAGTGGGGATTGTTAACTTTGGTGCGCCCACTTTTTTAAGATACAGGTATTCTAAATAAGTGGTTAGTGAAGGAGGTTATTGCGAAACAGGGATAACACCCCTCGAAGGGGTGTTATCCCTCAGACCTAACGAGTGACTTGGTTTCCTAAACCTTCCAGGTTTAGGAAACCTGGATTTGGTGAGTTATTGAGGTATAGTGAAATTCATCTGAACCTGTACTATTTCCTCTGGAGCGTAATAAGAATTATTGCGCAATAATTCTTATTGCGCTCCAGATGGAAGGTACAATTTTAGATGAATTTTACTATAATGCAAAGTCCGGCCAATGCGGAATGGCTCCAGAAGGGCATCGAACAACATCGTCGTGGAGAGGTTCAAGAAATAGAGGTTATGTCTTACTTGGACTGAAACAGGTTTGCGTGATTTGCAATGGTGGATTTTACTAGATGTTCAAGTTTTTTTAGTTGGACTAGAGGCTTCAGCCGCAATGCCATTAAGTTAAGCCGCGTTGGAGTCCAAACCTTCAGATTTGGAC
>DZAL01000249.1 GCA_022729575.1 Thiomargarita sp. | reverse complement strand
GCCAAATCTGAAGATTTGGACTCCAACGCCGTAACTTGAGCTTAACTTAATGGCAATGAGGGGCCGGGGGTGGTTGGGCGTATACCCTAACCTTTGGAATTAAGCAACTTCAGAATCATCATCAGCACTCATGAAACTGCTCACTTTATTACTCCTAATTAATTCTTTAGGAAGCTACTTATCCCTAGCCCAAGCGGATGTAGTACTAGATGGCACACTAGGTAACGATTCCAAATTAGCAGGACCTGATTTTCAGATTGGAGCCGACCTCGGTCGTCAAGAAGGAAACAATTTATTTCACAGTTTTAGCGAATTCGATCTGAATAAAGAACAAACGGCTATTTTCCAAGGCCCTGGCAACATAGAACATATCATAGGACGAGTGACCAGCAATAAATTTTCTCAAATTGATGGCACCATCCGCACTGAAATTCCCAATGCCAGTTTGTACCTAATTAATCCTGAAGGATTCTGGTTTGGCCCCAATGCCCGTTTAGATCTCGCCGGCTCCCTTTATGTCAGCACCGCTAATCAATTACACTTAGGAAATGGCGGCGTGTTTAATGCTCGCCCCCAACCACCCAGCGTACTGGTCAGCGCACCTCCTTCCGCTTTTGGCTTTTTAGACACCGCACCGGCTAAAATTACTTTGAACCAAGGTAGTTTAGCCACCGGCCCTGGTAAAACTTTAGCTTTATTGGGAGGAGAAATCAGAATCACTGAAGGCGTATTAAGAGCCATCTCAGGACAAATTAATTTAATCGCCATCAGTTCAAATAATTGGTTAACGCTGGCACCCGATAATAAACTGCAAACTGAGCCTAACACCAAATTTGGTAAAATTGTCATCGAAAATCAAACCAATATCGATGTCGGTAAAGAAGGTGCCGGCAATATTTATATTCGTGGCGGCCAGTTAACGCTCAGTCGTAGCAACATTACTGCCAATACTGCGGTCGATAAAAAAGGCGGCATGATTAAACTGGAAGCAGACGAATTGCGCTTGGAGCAAGAAGCAAATATAGACAGTCGAACCTTTGGACCAGGACAAGGAGGTCAAATCATCATCAAAGTAGCGGGCCTGGCCACCTTATCTAACAACAGTACCATTCAATCCAGCACCTTGAGCACCGATTTACAAGCTGGCGGTGCCGGCAACATTGTACTAGACACGCGCTGTTTAGTGTTAGAAGGGAGCACTATCAGCACCGCCACCGAAGGGCCTGGTACTGGCGGAGACATTGTCATTTCCGCCTTTGATTACATTACCCTGACCACTACCGACCTCTCAGCCGCGGCAATTCGAGCCAGTTCCATTCCGAAAGAAGGTAAAGAGAATACCGCCGGGGATGCCGGCCGAATTCATTTGACCGCACGAGATTTACAATTAAGCGGCAACTTAAGCAAAATTGACAACAGCACGGCTGGTGCCGGCCTGGGTGGCAATATTACTTTAAAAGTGGCTAACTCCTTACGCTTAACGGGTGAAGCCGCCATTTCCGCCGATAGTAAAGGCACCGGCGAAGCGGGTAATATTTCAATCCAAACCAATCAAATTGACCTGGCGGACCATAGCACCATCTCTACCGCTACCGATAAGGCCGATGGTGGAAATATTATAATCAAAACGCCTCACTCATTATCATTATCTAATAGCCAAATCAGTGCCACGGTCAGCGGGGGGCGCGGCCAGGGCGGAAATTTATTAATCAGCAACCCGCGCTGGTTTCGGTTAACCAACAGTGCAGTTATTGCCAACGCCACCCGTGGCAAAGGCGGTTTAGTCTTAATCGTGACCGGGACCCCGATCAAATCCGAAAACAGTTTCATCACCGCTTCCTCCGAACAAGGGGTAGATGGAGACGTAAAAATCGACGACATTTATAACGTTGACTTGAGTGCGCTCCCCATGGTATTTTTGGATGCCAGCGGTCTGATTAAGAAACGTTGTGTCGCCAAAACTGACGCTGATTTAAGCCAGTTTTTGATAGTGGGTAAACGTGGATTATCCGCCACCCCAGATGATTTACAAAGTTATACGCCAACTCCATGACTGTAGAATCATTGACCCCTCACCCCTCTCTTCGGGAGGGCCGGTTCAAATTAAAAAATATATTTGTAATTCATGTAAATAGATAATTCAAACGATTGTGGGAACGAAAAAAATTTAGATTTGACAACTTTTTGAAAGTTGTCAAATCTTGATTCTATTAAATAAACCCCCACTTGAACTTCTGTGGGTCTTGTACTAGAATCTATAATGAGATATTATAGATTTGACAACTTTTTGAAAGTTGTCAAATTTTTATTTCGACAATGGTTGGAAATAGGTGATTCCAGACTGGTGCCCCAACTCATTTATTTTATTTGTAATACTTATAGGAGTTCAAACATGAAATGGTTAAATCCCTGCTTATTAGCCGCAGTGGTGGGATTAGGATTCTCACCGGCACTGTGGGCTGAGGCTTATTTAGTTAAAAATATCAACACGTTATGGAGTTCTGGACCTTGGTCATTGATTGAGGCTAATGGTATCACTTTTTTCAATGCCAATGACAGTACCGGTGAAGAGTTATGGAAAAGTGATGGTACCCCACAGGGCACCGTGAAAGTGAAAGAGATTAGTCCATATCAAGAAACCTTTACTTGGTATTTAACCGCAGTCAATGGCGTGGTCTTTTTCGGGGCTGAAGATGGGCTGCATGGTTGGGAATTATGGCGCAGTGATGGTACCGCCGAAGGCACCGTCATGGTCAAAGATATTAGACCCGGCGAAGACACTTCGGCACCTCAAGCCTTGGCTAATATTGATGGCTTGTTATTGTTCAGCGCCACGGGTCCCAGTGGTGGACAAGAATTATGGCGCAGTGATGGTACCGATTCAGGTACCTTTATGGTCAAGGATATTAATCCCAAAGGTGATTCTGGTCCCTATCAAATTACCAATGTCAAGGGCACGGCATTTTTTCTAGCCAATGATGGCACTCATGGTATAGAATTATGGAAAAGTGATGGTACTGCCGCTGGCACCGTCTTAGTTAAAGACATTTATCCCACCGACCGGCCACGAGTAAGTAACTTAACAGCGGTCAATGATACCTTATTTTTGGTAGCAGATGATGGCACTCATGGACGAGAACTATGGAAGAGTGATGGCACTACTGCTGGTACCGTGATGGTTAAAGATATTAATCCCTTTAACGAAGCCAAACCTTGGTACTTGACCAATTTTGATGGCACGTTATTCTTTACGGCTAATGATGGTAGTAATGGTATTGAATTGTGGAAAAGCAATGGTACGGCCATTGGGACCGTGATGGTGAAAGACCTCAATCCAGGTCCCAGTAGCGCTGATCCCTGGTACCTCACCGTGCATAATGGTAACGTATTTTTCAGTGCTAATGACGGTACACATCAACGAGAATTGTGGAAAAGTGATGGTACCGCTATGGGCACGGTGATGGTGAAAGATATTAACCAAACGACCAACCGCGGCAGTCAGTCCTATACGGCATATTTCACCTCCTTAAATGATTTGCTATTCTTTCGCGCTGAGGACGGCATTCATGGGGCCGAAGTGTGGCAAACCGATGGTACGGAAGCCGGTACACTCATGGTTGCCGATATCAACACCAATCCGAAAATTACGATGGGCAGTGCCTATCCAGAACATTTTGCCGCCGTCAATGGTTCGATTTTTTTCAGTGCTATTGACAATACGCATGGTCGAGAATTATGGGCCATTAGACCAGCCTTAGAATTCTATTTAAGTAACTCGGTGTTAGAAGAGAATCAACCAGTGGGAATGATGGTCGCTAAGTTTACGCCAGCACGGCCAGGTGAGGAATACACTTTAGTTGCCGGTGACGGTGATAAAGACAACCAGGCGTTCTTGATTGGCGGAAATACTTTAAGTAGTAAGGTCGTGTTCAATTATAAGCAGCAACGTCTCTATCAGATTCGAGTGCAATTCAGTGAGGGTCAAACTCATACTCTGACTAAACGTTTTTTGCTTACGGTGAAAACTCCGCCGCTACCACCCATAATATTACCTCCTCCACCAACGGTGCGTGAAGTGAAATTGACCGTGGCCCTGGCCGGTAATGGCACGGGGAAACTTGCCAGCACGCCTGCGGGCATTGATTGCGGCACTCAATGTACTTATTCATACCTAAGTGGCAAGAATATTACCTTAATCGCTACACCGGCGAGCGATTCGTCATTTAAAGGCTGGAGTGGGGCTTGTCAGGGTAACGCTAATCCATTGGTCGTCGTAATGATGGAAACGGCTATCAGTTGTACGGCCACGTTTGAATTATTACCGCCACCGCCGCCACTACCGTCGCCAATGACTTTAACCGTCAAGGTGACCGGCCCCGGTGTTGGTAGCATTGTCAGTACCCCTGCTGGAATTGACTGCGGGACTCATTGCCTCCAAACCTTTAACCAAAATCAAACAGTTACTTTGACGGCAATTCTCTATCGTGGCACTGTCTTCGCCGGTTGGAGCGGAGATTGTCAAGGGACTCAGTTCGAAAGTTCAGTGGTACTAGACCGCAATCGAACGTGTGTGGCTCGTTTTGAATTACTCTCTATTCCACCGATGGATGGCTTACCTTCGTTATAGGAAAAACCAGATTTGAACCAGATTTGACAACTTTTTTAAAGTGGTCAAATCTAAGTGGTCAAATCTTTGATTTACTCTCTATTCCAACGATGGGAAAACCAGATTTGGCAACTTTTTTAAAGTTGTCAAATCTAAGTTGTCAAATCTAAGACCGCATTTTCAAAATATTTTATATCCAATTCATTTAAAAGAAAAATAAAATATTTATCCCGGTGATTAACGGCATTGACGCAACTCCAAGCCAAAATATTTGCTGTTTTATGATAGACAGTATGCTAAAATTCAAAAAGATTTGATTTTAATTTTACAAAAAAATTAAAACGTCTAAACAAATTAAATTATTTTACTTACAAGCACTTGATTTTCATAGACTTACTTATCCTAAATTCTAACAATTCACAGCAGTGTAAAGAAATTGAAATAATCACGGATAAGGTAATAAGAATACCTCCCAGGGTTATAAAGTTTACTTTCTCCAGGAAAAAACAGATTTTCCAATTCTGGAAGAGTTAGAAAATCTACCGACCTGATTTAGGTTAAAACCAATTCAGCAGCAGCACAGTCTCCTAGACCGCTCCAGTGGACTTGCCAGGCTCGCATAACAAGAACTTCCAATTTTAGGTAGAGACTGACGATTATGTACATTGTAATGATTGCCTCTGAATGTGCTCCCGTGGCTAAAGTGGGGGGGCTAGGCGATGTGGTTCAGGGATTGAGCAGAGAACTAGAAACTCGTGGTCATGCCGTAGAAATTATTTTGCCCAAATATGATTGTCTGCGCTATGACCTCATTCACGGTTTACATATCACTTGTGCTGATTTATGGGTACCGTGGCATGGAAACGCGATTCATTGTTCAGTATGGTTTGGCTTTGTGCATGGACGCAAGTGTTTTTTTATTGAACCTCACTCTCAGGATAATTTTTTCAGTCGTGGCAATTTCTATGGTTATCCCGATGAAGCGTTACGCTTCGCTTTTTTTAGCAAAGCGGCGTTAGAATTTTTGCTAAAAACTAATAAACGTCCAGATATTCTCCATTGCCATGACTGGCAAACTGGACTGGTGCCGGTATTACTCTATGAAATGTATCAACACGTTGGGATGTCCAATCCACGAGTGTGTTATACCATCCATAATTTTCGCCACCAAGGCATCGCCAGCGACAATATTTTAGCCGCCACGGGTTTACAACGCCCCAGTTATTATCATCAGCCGGACCGGCTACAAGATAATTTTAATCCCTCCGCTATTAATTTTATGAAAGGAGGAATTGTGTATTCGAATTTTGTGACCACAGTTTCTCCACAACATGCCTGGGAAGCCCGTTATACCGACCAATCTTATGGTTTAGGACATACCCTTTATCTACATCAAGGTAAATTTGGTGGTATTCTGAATGGACTCGATTATGAGGTGTGGAATCCAGAAATTGACTCACTCATTCCTTGTCGTTACCATATAGGCAATTTAGACCGTAAGTATTGCAACAAAGAAAAATTGCGGGAACGTTTATGGCTCCGCAAGGAGTTCAAACCAATCGTTACTTATGTCGGTCGTTTAGACCAACAAAAAGGTATTCATTTAATTAAACATGCTATCTTTTACGCGCTACAACAAGGGGCTCAATTTGTCTTATTAGGCTCTAGCCCAGAGGCCGGAATTAATGAGCAATTTTGGCAACTGAAACGACAATTGAATGACAACCAGGATTGTCATCTGGAAATTGGATTTAATGAAGAATTGTCACGGCTCATTTATGCCGGGTCGGATTTGATTCTGGTCCCCAGTATTTATGAACCTTGTGGCCTCACTCAGATGATTGCGTTGAAATATGGCACGGTCCCGATAGTGAGGGCCGTCGGCGGCTTGGTCAATACGGTCTTTGACCGCGATTACGACCTGCGCCCATTTCATGAACGAAATGGTTATGTGTTTAATCAAGATAGCTACCAAGCATTGGAATCGGTCATGCACCGAGCCATTAGTTTATGGTATAATTATCCGTCAGAATTTTGTAAACTGATGATCAGTGGCATGCGTTATGACTATTCATGGAATCACCCAGGACAAGATTATTTGAATATTTACCAACACATTATGCAAAATTGATTGTGCAGTTGTGCAGTATTGATAATATTGATTTGCTCCCCAGATTGCGATCGGGGAATACCGTGGACAACGCCTTAGCGTTGCGCAGTTTGATTTCCATTGGCTATTTTCAACTACAGGGCTAATTTATGAGCGAACTTTTGGAATACATTGATGATATGGTGAACTTATCTGGCTTCGAAGCCGAGATAGAACAAACCATTAAAGACCACCGCGACCAACCGGTATTTCCAGATAGCGACATTGACTTTGGGCGTATTCAGAGTGCCTTTGCCATTGCTCTTCACATGCACCAACCGCTGATTCCCGCTGGTGGTAGCAATTTAGCTACCGCGGCCTTAATTAGTAATTTAAAGTACATGATGGACAACCCACATTTGGAAGATAATCATAACGCCTCAGTCTTCCACTGGTGTTATAAACGAATGGGGGAATTTATTCCGCAACTGGTGGATGGAGGAAAACAACCGCGAGTAATGTTAGAATATTCCGGGGTGTTATTACACGGTTTACGCCAGATGGGTTTAGATGATGTGTTTGACAATCTGAAGACCATCACTTGCAATCCACATTATCGCCGGCATGTTGAATGGTTAGGATGCCCCTGGGGACATGCAGTAGCCCCTTCGACTCCCGTACAAGATTATCGTTTGCATGTTAAAGCCTGGCAACATCACTTTGCCGCCATTTTCGGTTTAGAAGCATTGAGTCGAGTGCGCGGTTTTTCACCCGCGGAAATGGCATTACCCAATCATCCAGAAGTGGCTTATGAATTTGTGAAAACTTTGGTAGATTGCGGCTATCAATGGGTCTTAGTCCAAGAGCATACGGTTGAGCAACCAATGACTGGACAGGGACCGGCAGTGAAACATTTGCCACATCGCCTCGTTTGCACCAATTCCAAAGGAGAAACGGCCAGTATCATTGCCGTTATCAAAACGCAAGGCAGCGATACCAAGTTAGTCGCCCAAATGCAACCTTACTACGAAGCCAAAGGCTTATCCAGAGTCAAGTTAGCCGGTAAAGAGGTGCCGTCATTGGTCACGCAAATTGCCGATGGTGAAAATGGTGGCGTGATGATGAATGAATTTCCAGGCAAATATTTTGAGGCCATGCACGAATGTGCTGGTACCGCTACCCCAGCGGTGAATGTCACCGAATACTTAGAATATCTGTTCAAACTAGGAATACGGGAAACCGATTTGCCGGTACTGCAACCGATTGGTCAAAAGCCGATCTGGGATAATTTTAAACCGGGTGAAGGTCCTAAGAAACTGGCCACCGTGATTGAGCAACTCAAACAACAAGATTCGCGGTTTCATCTGGAGGGAGGGAGTTGGACGAATAATATTTCTTGGGTGAATAACTATGACAATGTCCTAGGGGCGATGGAACAAATCAGTTCGTTATTTTATCAGAAGGTTCTTAGCCAGAAATTACCTACGAATGAATATCGCTATCGGAATGTACTGCTTCATTTGCTGGCTTCTCAAACCAGTTGCTATCGTTATTGGGGACAAGGTTTGTGGACCGATTATGGTCAAGAAATTTGCCGGCGGGCCCATGATATTTTGACTTATGATTTTTAAACTCAACCACCCCCAACCCCTCCTTGCTAAGGAGGGGAGGAACTACCCCCAACCCCTCCTTGGTAAGGCTACTCTATGCACACAAGTAGGTTTCTTCTCGTTCCCACGCGCCAGCGTC
>DZAL01000248.1 GCA_022729575.1 Thiomargarita sp. | reverse complement strand
CGGCTATCTCAAGACCTCACTGCCAGGGGTCTATCAGAGTGATTGGCCTTCCTGGCAGCCTGGGGACTGTCGACACCATTGACTTGGTTACTTAATTTGTTATGGAGAGATTGGTTTCCCTCTCCTGAAGGAGGAAATATGAAAGACGAAGCGTTAGAACCGATAAACTTTGCGGAACTGCACCCGGACTGGAAACGACTCTATTTATCGTCGTTGCCGAAGTTGCCGTTGGCGGACGTGTTGGCGCAGTTTCAGCGTGCGGATGTGTTGGCGCAGTTTAAGCCCGAAGAGTTGTTGGCGCAGTTTAAATCTAAAGGCTTCTTAGCGCAATTAAAGCCCGCAGACGTATTAGCGCAGTTTCAGCCCGAAGACTTATTAGCGCAGTTTCAGCCCGAAGACTTATTGGCGCATATTAAGCCCGAAGACATTGAGATTTATGAGGATTATCTGACTCGCCTGAAACAGTCGCCACGGGCGACCACCGCGAAAGCCAAAGCGAAGACCAAAAAAAAGGGTAGTTGAATGTCGTAGGCCAAACCACACCGGCCCACTTTACCTGGCCCGACGTCAACCTGGGGACTGTCGACACCATTGACTTGGTTACTCAATCTGTTATGGAGAGATTGGTTTCCCTCTCCTGAAGGAGGAAATATGAAAAACGAAGCGTTAGAACCGATAAATTTTGCCGAACTGCACCCGGACTGGAAACGACTCCATTTATCGTCGTTGCCGAAGTTGCCATTGGTGGACGTGTTGGCGCAGTTTAAGCCCGCCGACGTGTTAGCGCAGTTCAAGTCCAAAGGCTTCTTGTCGCAGTTAAAGCCCGAAGACTTATTGGCGCATATTAAGCCCGAAGACATTGAGATTTATGAGAATTATCTGACTCACCTGAAACAATCGTCACGGCCCACCACCGCTAAAGCCAAACCCAAGCCCAAGCCCAAAAAAACAAAGTAGTTTAGTGTGGTGGGCTACCTGCAACCCCAAACCAGATTTGACAACACCAGATTTGACAACTTTTCGAAAGTTGTCAAATCTAAAATCTTAGATTCTCTATGACCAACCACCCACCCATCGCCTGGCACCGTCTGCTAGGCGAGGTTTTGGAAAAACTCTTAACTCCTGTAGGACTATTAGTCTATACGGAACTATCCCTCATGAATCGGCCACCCCGGGCCGATGTGTTAATCCTCCGTCGCAAACAGGCCCAGTGGACGACGGCACAACTCGAACGGTTGCCCGATGGCGTGCGTGACACTCAAGCTAGTCATATCTTGCTAGAGTTTAAATACACCGAGTCGTTATCGGCAGAAGCCCTACAACAAGCGTTAGCTTATGACTTGTTTTATCGGCAAACCCAAAAGTTAACACACTCTGACGTTCAAACCTTTTTGTTGTGTGCCAAACAACCCTTGGCAGGCCATCTGAAAAAGTATGGATATGTGAAAACCTCACTGCCAGGGGTTTATCAGAGTCAATGGCATTCCTGGTTGCCACCAGTTATGTTATTATCTCTCAACGAGTTATCAGACGCCCCACATAATGCGTGGGTGAAATGTTTTGCCAGCCGCTTGAAAGAAAAACGAAAAGCGTTTACCATCTTACAACAATTGGTTACCACTTGGAAACTCCCAACACGATTGATATTTTTCCTCGATGCGCTACGGGCTATGTGGTTTCCATTTGTCTTTGGAGGAGTCATGAAAAGTAAATTGATAGATGAAGATTTGACGGATGTGGGGCCGCACTGGAAACAAATCGTGTTACAGGCCCTGACGATAGAAGACATGTTGGCGTATTTTCCGCCCAAAGACGTGTTGACGCGGTTTCAGCCCAAAGACGTGGTGGCGCAGTTTAAGCCCGCAGACTTATTGGCGCAGTTTCAGCCTAAAGACTTATTAGCACAGTTTAAGCCCGCCGATTTATTGGCGCAGATTAAACCCGAAGACATTGAGGATTATCTGACTCACCTGAAACAATCGTCACGGGCGAAGACGGTGAACGCGAAACCCAAGCCCAAGAAGAAAAAGTAAGTTGGGGGGTGGGCAAAGAGGCCATGGTCCACTCTAATTACTAAGATATTTTTAAGTCTGAATGAGGCCGTCTGGGGGCGCGGGCGTTGGAGGCCGAGAGAGAGGGTTATTTAGATGCGGAGAGTTTGGCGAAGTGGTGGCAGATGGCTGAGGAGAAAGGGATAACGTTTTGAGATAGCGTAACATTATTCTCAATGCGGGCAAACGTGGCCAGGCAGGTCGAGTCACTCGTTTATTGTCACTCACCATTTTCGGAAACCCAGAGAATGTACCATGAAATCCCATTCCCGCCCCCGACGGGTTTCATTCCACTATGGCATCCAACTCGTAAGGCTTTGGCAACCGATGGCTTGATTCGATTGACGCGCCAAAGTGGTGGGAGTGGGATATTTTTTATTCCTTATGGTGTATATGAGTAAAAGGTTTATGGCCTGTTTTTGATGGGGGGGTATGGTGGGGATTTGTTGGTTGGGGGTAGGGGATTTGGCTAAGTTTGGGTGGGGAAATTTAGGGGCGTGGAGGGGGTGTGCATGAAAAAATTTAGAGGGGGGCTTGACAATGTAAAGTATAGGATGCTACAATTGTGAACAGTTAAAGATGGTTCACGGTATGCACCTGGTATAGAGTTCATATCTCACAAAAAGTATCTGATTATTTCCAATAAGTGGCTACAATTTTTTCTAACAATAGTATATAGTGTTGCACACAAAGTTGAGAAATGGGTTCGGTTAATTTGAGAATATAAGGGAAATTAAAGTGTCGGAATTAGTAAAATTTTTGTTATTATTGGCGTTCTTGTTCATAATTGTTCAAATAGTTGCCAGATACATTAAAAATAAGTTTTTTAGAAAGTTACCTCCTACTGAGAAACAGGTCAATCATGACGGACATAAAGATTACAAGTTGCGTGAATTAATTTCTAGTGTTGTTATTGGTTTTGCTGTTGCACTCATAATACATTTCATTCATACATGGCCCGTAATCATGAACATGGAAGATGCAAGTTTGGATTTAGTGATGGGAATCGGCGGTTTCCAACAAAAACCTGAAGATGTTCCTCATATCGTAATATTAGATGTTGATGAGGAGACACATAAAGAATGGGATTTTCCTCTGATTACACCAAGAAATCATCTAAAAACTTTAATTGAAACTACCGTTCAAGCAAAAGCTCAGTTAGTAGTAGTGGATATCGATTTAAGTCGGGAAACTCCTTGGGAATTAGAGGAATTAAGCAAGGAGGGGACATTGGCATTGACAGACAATGAGAAGAGTTTAATAGGAGAAATTTCTACAAAATTTGTTCGACACCCTTTCGATCAGTCATTGTATGACTATATTCACGATTACAAAGCAAAATGTGAAACTAATCAGGAAAACGGACAAAATGGGTGTGTGCCGATTATTCTTCATGGAGTTACACCGGAACGGGAGGTAAATGATAACTCTGATGGACTATCGGAGACAGGTTTCTTGAAACAAGCTGTTGAAAACTCTGCTCCTTATATACAGTGGGCCTCCGCTGTTTTTATGGAAAAACCTTCTCAACCAACAGCCAGAAGGGCACTATTATGGCAACCTATTTGTTCGACAACGACAGAAAGTCAAACAGTAGTAAATGCTCTTCCTTCAATGGCATTACTGGTGGCAGCTTGGTTTCAGAATGACATATTCAAAGAACCTCAAAACTTTATGCAATTTCATGACAACGTGTTTGTTCGTGAGAAGGATAAAGTTTTAAGTCAACTTAAGAGTCTAAATTCAAGATGTAGCAGTGAAGGACATAGTCAAAATTTTCCTTTAACCTTCACAATAGGAAAGTTGAAAGGGGAGATGAAACACCGGATTCGTTATACCATTCCTTGGAAACAAGTTAAAGTACCTGATAAGTGTGATGACAAGAACGAAAAGTGTGTTTTTGAAATTCAACAGGCTAAAAAGTTTGTCTTAGCCTCTAACGAACTTAAAGCTAAGTTGAATGCTAAGGTTGTTATAATTGGCGGCAGTTATCGCTATAACAGGCAGGGAGATATTCATCTTACTCCATTGGGAAAAATGCCAGGTGCTTTACTTCTCAGCAATACCGTTTATTCCATATTGCAAGTGCAAGGTGAAAAATCAGAAGAGAATCGGTGGGAGAATTGGGAGACTCCTTTAAAACTTTTAATAGAAGTGATTCTTGTTGCCTTAATGAGTATCATGATGCTGTACTGGAAAGCGTTGATTGCTGGAGTAGTAATGTTATGTGAGATTGTAATTTTGTTTTTCAATCCAGTAGAAGGACTAATAAATAACCTGCTACTTATATTTTTTTTAGCAGGTATTATTGGCATAGTTGTTATAGCAAAGGAACTTCACTTTTTTCGAATGATAGTTTCTGTTGCCGTCATTACTCTTCTGTTGCTCCTGTTAAACGTTTTTCTGATTGATTGGTTCGGGCAAAATACTTGGTTAGGACTTGCGATACCTCTTATTGCGGTCCTGTTTCATCAAGTGGTGGATTCTATTGAATGTTGTCATAATAAGAATGAGTAAAAAACAACATTTTTGTGAATTTATAGTTTATTTTTAGAATAAGGAGGTTTAACTATCATGATATAAAACTTCCAGTGGGGCAAAGTAGTTTGTATTTAGTTTGTTACCTTAATTTCAAAGGAGATTTAAAATGATGCTGAGTTTAAATGAGGTCACTTTCGATGTCAATGGTAGATGGTGGCGACGAAAGATTGGCTTGTTTGCTATGTCAATGTATCTTCTGCTACACGGGGTGACTGTATGGTCGGCGGAAGTTGTTGATTCTAGTGGTCCTCTTTATCTATTTCAGGTGGAACATCCTGATAATGGGGTAGAATGGGCCTATGAAATGTCACAATTCTTTCACTATCCCTTAACACTGGGAGATAAGATTTGCATCCTTGAACCTTATGACAAGCAGAGGATTGCGAACTATTACTCTGATAAACTTTATCTGAAAATAAAGTTGAATGATGGCAAGGTGCAAACAATCCCCGAAGGTGGAGAGTATAAAAGTGAGGGGTTGTACAAGGATCGCTGTAAAGTGAAGAACGGTGCTACTGATACGGCGTGTTATTGCTATGAAGTCAAAGAGTCACCACCACTGATTCCTCCAACGAAGGGAGAACTTTTCAAGCGACTTTTGGACAAAGTTTTCCTCGCATTATCCAATGAATACGATGAGTGGGTCATTGGTGTTAGCAAGGGAGGAAAGGAAAAAAGCAAAAAAGTGGAGATACCTATGTTGGGAACGGATTCTACTCCTGCTAAGATGGTGGCTGGACGAAACACACTTCATTTAGCATGGGAAGGTAGCCAATCAAGTTATTGGGTACATGTGTACCAAAATGGTAACCCGGTGCAGAAAGAAGGGTTTGTGGTAGACAAACCGGAGATAATTTTGTCAAACCCAGACAGTAAGCCTTTCTCATCTGGGCAAAAATATAGAGTAGAGGTCATAGGAAAAGATGACCCTTGCGCTCGTGCTGAAGGCGTATTTGAAGTAGTAAATGATCTAATGGCCGTCTTACCGGCGGAGGAAATAAAGATTATTGAACAGGCCGAAAAATCTCCGCAGGAGGAGAAAGATGTATTGATAGCCGCCTTGTTAATCAAAAGTGGGGCGTGGCTGGAATCTTACCAAAGGGGATTGTCAAACCCATTTGAGAAATTCCTTACCAATAAGGATGTTCGAAATAAAGTGTTACGAAAAATCGAGCAACCGTCTCAGCAACCCTGATGTGTAGTGTAACGAAATGGCCTCCTCTAGTTAGAGGAGGTCGGTCCGTCTGTTATAACCAATTTCCCGCAATTAAGAATGCAGCCCAATAATAAGGGTGTTTGAATTTATCGGAATTAGGAATCTGCGGGTCAATTTCATTGCTATGCTCAATGATAAACTTTTGAGCTGTTTTTAAGGCATGAGCTTTGTTTGATCCTAGTTTAAGTTCTTCGTAGAATTTCTTTGTTAGTTTTGTTGTGGCGATATCATTTACCTCCCACAAAGTTCCCACTGCCCCAATTTTCGTGCCAACGGCAACTCCTGTGAGCCCTAATGCAGCTTCTTTCTCATCTCCTAGTGCAGATTTACAAGCACTCAAAGTGAGCAATCTTAGGGGCAAATTCTCCTTATTCATGAACAAGCCCCTAAATCGCTCAATGTTTAACAACTCAACTCGATTACTACTCCCTCCTCCCGTGCCATGAACCAACAAGAAACCTTGTTTATCATCTTTCCCGAAACTACCGTGAGTAGTAAGATGAACAACGGGGTAATTTTTCAGTTGTGTTTCTATGTTGGAGATAACGAACTCTTCACCCACCAGTTTAGTTATATTATCTCTCCCAAAAGTCTCCTGAAGATTATTTATATCCGCCTGAACATTAAGCGATTGGTATGTTTCTCCACCTACTACAACTTCTCCAGAGAAACCTCCCAATAACACCTTCGCCTCTTCATAGCTAGTATGGTTTTCTAGAATGACGAAATTTGCAGTAGGTTCGACTACTAGGGCATATTTTTCGATAAGGTACTGCCCATTCCATAAAGCAGCAAAAGGAAGGGTGTGTAAGGTGCTATTTGGAACAAGAATAAGGGTGTCTATATTACCACCCCCTATGGTAGAAGCAACTGGACCAATTAGCCAGTTGTAAAGTTGGCCACCAATCTGGTGTATTTTGTCCAAAGGTTCTTGGTTTTCTATTGCTGTCCTAAAATTTTCCACTTCCTTCTTTATTAACTTTAAATCTTGTGTCACCGGTTGAAAGCGTTGACCGTCTGGTGAACCTTTGTATTTTAACAAAATGTCCACATCTTTATATTCAGGATTTTGGTCATACATGAAAAGATAAAGCACAGCCGTACTTGGATTTGTTCTGAAAAAGTTTTCATCAAATTTAAACGGTTCTTCGGAAGGAGGTAGCTGTGTTTTTAATAGCCCCGGCCCACTTTGCTTTCTTAACCCCAAAGAAAGACCAATACTCCCAAACTGAGGCATAATAGAATAACCTACTCCTAACAGAGAAGTAATGTTTTTAGCCAGAGAACTAGCAAACACAAAAGGGTAAGACAATGTGGTAGCTACCGAAGGATAAGACAGTGCAGCAGCGGTCGGAGTAGAAGACTTCTTATCAAAACAAGTCATTATACCGCGATTATCACTTCCTCTTAGCCGTCGAGTATTGTCAATAATGTCATAAGGACACCCACTATAGAAATAGTTCTGAAGTTGAGTTGTTTTAAAAGAGTCTATGACACAGGTCAACTCCTCTAAGTACTCATTATTCGCTACAGATTGCCGATGCAGTAATTCTGCATACTCATAATAAAAATTCTCCCCCTCTTTGAGAAATGCCCGCGACACACCACCACATCTGTTCTTGGTTATTTCCAGATGTTTAGCTGCCTGTCTATAAACACGTATGGCTTGTTCAGACTCTTTTTGTAAATCAAACAATTTTCCCAACTGCCATTCCCAACGAAACAACTGCGCGGGGGCACTTAACAAGTCCGCGGAATCAGCAGACTCTTGAGTATGGAAGATAGCTTGTCTAGTCAATTGCTGGGCTTCCTCATAACGTTTTTGTTCGATATAGAGTTGCGCAAGATAACCTTCAACATAGGCCATTGCCGTTTTCTTTCCTGCCGTTTTCTCTCCTTTATCTACCTTTACTAGACGTTCAGCCACTTTGCGAGCCTCATCAAGAACAAAAAACCGCTTATCCTCTTTCTTAGAAAAACGGCACCGAGGTTTTTGTCTATCCACGGAACTTTGTAGAAGAGCGGTGAACAGGGGCGTGAATTGGGCTGCCAGGCCTATTAAAGTAAACACCTTGTCGTGCGAATCTGGCAAGTCCATTAACTGCGGTAAAATTTCATGGAATTTAGTTTCAGCTAGTTCACATTTTTGCTGTTCGGTCAAAACCTGAACAATATTAACCGCAATTTTGGCCGCTAAGAGTTTATCACCCGCATAATTGGCAAGTTGTTCACCTTTCTCGTAAGCCTCCGTCAAAGCCTTCTCGTAAGCCTCCATTAAAGTTTTATCGTAAGCCTTTAAAGCCTTCTCTGCTTCCTGTTTAGCTTTCTCCTTCTGGGCCAAAATTTCACTGCTGGCCTCCTTACTAAGCCCATCACCTTCATGGTAAACTGCTAAAGCCTCCTTATACTTAGGGTCAAGTTTTTTCCGTTCCGCTTTGGCTACCAACAAGTTGCCCTTACTATTGAACAGATTGGCTTGCAACCGTGCCCCACTCTTTTCTATATTCTTGGCAAGCAGTGTTTCACTCTCACTAAGACACTTTTCCGCCTCCTCTATGAGAATATCGGCATGGTCACGTTCTCGGTTACCTTCCGATAAGAGACTTTCAGACTTAGAACAAACGCCCGGCAGTTTCGTTACCT
>DZAL01000381.1 GCA_022729575.1 Thiomargarita sp. | reverse complement strand
AAGCCGCCGAAAAGGTATAATAGCGGCGATGTACGCGCCATAAACAGATTGCAGGTGAATTATGATTGCAAACAACCTTATTTCCGAGTTACGAGATTTAGACCGCGCCGATAAATTAAGAGTCATGCAAATCCTTTTGCTTGAATTGGCAAAAGAGGAAGGCTCTGTGTTAAAGCCCAATACGGATTATCCCATTTGGTCGCCGTTCAATGCGTATCAGGCGGCGAGCGTTTTAATGGACATGTTGAACAAAGACTAATATCGGGGGTGAAAAATGTTTGAACGGATTCTCAACGAACTCCAAGAGAAAATACGAACAAGACAATACGTGATGACGACTCATGCCGAAGAAGAAATGGACGACGATGGATTATCCATCTTCGACGTGGAAAGTGTTATTCTTTCGGGCGAGATTATCGAGCGTCAGAAAGACCAAAACACAGGCGAATGGAAATACTTGGTAAGAGGCGAAGCGCTTAACCGTAAAATCGCCATTGCTGTAACCAAAATTGCATTAACTGGAAAATTGGTATTTATTACCGTGTACCGTGAGTAGAGAAGGAGAAACTATGATTTGCGATATTTGCGGCAAAAAAGGCGCGGAAGTCCGTCACGTGACCCGCAGTTACGGCAAGGGCGCGAATTTACTGGTCATCGAAAACGTGCCCGTAGTGACCTGTCCCAACTGCGGGGAGAGTTATCTCACGGCGGATACTTTGCACGAAATCGAGCGGATTAAATTGCACCGCAAGAATTTGGCAAAGCCGCGCAGCGTGGCGGTGGCAGAATTCATAGAAGGATGAAGGCTGAATGATGAAGGATGAATGATGAAGGATGAAAGACACAGACCTGACAGGCGTTGCGCTGAGTGGCAAAGCCTATCGAAGCGTTTCCGCAGAACCCGAATCAACCAGCACGAATCTGATTCACAGAATCCGAATCGACTCAATACACGATAAAACCTGTCAGGTCTTTCACTACTATCTTAACCATGATTGACATGATTACAGGATTACCCCGATTGGAGTCGCTCTAATCAGGGCAATCCCATAATCAAGAAAATCAAGGTTAAGACAAGAAACCGCCCTTGACAGCGAAACAAAGGATGAAGGCTGAATGATGAAGGCTAAACGAAACAGACCTGACAGGTTTCCACAGAACCTGAATCAACCAGCACGGATTTGATTCACAGCGCCCGAATCGACTCGCATCACGATAAAACCTGTCAGGTCTTTCAACTTGACACTGGAACACTTGACACATGACACCTGATCCCTACCAAACCGCCCTTGACCGCATCCGCCAAGCCGCCGACAGCGGAGCAGAATCCCTTGACCTTTCCGAATTATGGTTAACTTCCCTGCCACCTGAAATTGGTCAACTTACTAAACTAACGCAACTTGACCTTGCCTTCAATGAATTAACCGAACTGCCACTTGAATTTAGTCAACTTGTATGTTTAATAAAACTCGAACTTGCTTACAATCAGTTGACCAATTTACCAGAAGAAATATGCAAACTACCATCTCTAAAGTGGTTACAGATTTCTAGCAACCCTCTTTCTGAACTTCCAAATACCCTTTGGCAGAAAACCGACTGGGAATTACTGGACTTGAGAGGCTTGAGGCTCAAAGAATTACCAAAGGAAATTGGTCGGCTCTCCAATCTTAATTTCCTTGACCTTGGGCTAAATCAACTAACCAAACTTCCTAAAGAAATGGCTGAACTTAAAAGTTTAAGTGTAATCTTTTTAGGTTTTAATCCACTAGAAATAGCCATTCCTAAAAAATGGTTGGGGGATTTTTTTAATGGTAGCGACTACGCCCAAGAAATTCTCGCACATTACAAACGCATGTACGAAGAAGGCGGACGCGAACTGGGCGAAGCGCGCGTCCTTGTGGTGGGCGAAGGCGGCGTGGGCAAAACCTCCATCGTCAAGCGGCTGATTGACAACACCTTCGACGACAAAGAAGACACCACCCTGATTGTCGAAAAGCGTCCCCTGCCGCTGGGCGACGTCCG
>DZAL01000247.1:129-8465 GCA_022729575.1 Thiomargarita sp. | reverse complement strand
CAACAATTTAATCCTAATAACTCCTCGTCAAATACTCACTAAAATTCTTCTCGTTCTCGTGCGGCGCATGGGAACGAGAATTAGACGTTGGGGTCCGGAATTTATTCCGACGGCTACGGAATAAATTCCGGACTCCAACCCCCGTCTTGGTTTTGGGTTTTGGAGTCCGGAATTCATTCCGTCTTGATTTTGGAGTCCGGAATTCATTCCGTCTTGATTTTGGGGTCCGGAAGACGGAATAAATTCCGGACTCCAACTTCACTTATACCCCAATTCCTCCAATAACTTCCCGCCAATTTGTAACGGTTTTTCTAATTGTGCGGCCGATAGTTGTTTCCATTTGCCAATTCTAATGGGATGGGTGGTTTGAATTATCCAGTCTTTAGTGCTGTTTAATAGTGGAATATCTATAAATTCAAAGATTTGGTTGAATATGTTTAAAGGAGCTTGGCAGAGGTTTTCGTATTTGATTTCTAAATAACGGTCTGGGTAAGCGCGTCCTTGCAGACCGTAGCGGACGGCGGTGACCCAGTGTTGCATTTCTAGTTCATTGCGGTAGCGGGCAATGCTGGTGGGGGTTAAGGGAGGTCCTGCGAAGTGGTCAGTATTAGGGTCGCCGAAGACGACTAATTTATTAACGGGGTCGCTTAAGTTATTGCCACCGAAGCGGGCTTCTAGGCGGGAGAGCATGACATCACGACCGTCGCGGATGAGGTGGATGACTTTGGTGTGGGGAAAGGTGTCGAGGACGAGGGGGAGGGTGAAGAGGGTAATGCCCATTTTCCAACCGTAGGGACCAGGGGAATGGATTTCAGTGTGGTAATATTCATTGATATAAGTTTTCATCAAGTATTGATAGTGCGATTTATCTTCTGGGGTGGCGGTCAGATAGTGGTAAGCGTTTAAGATGAGTTGGCGCAAGCTAGGATGATGAATCGAAAAAAATTCGGTGTCTTTACGGTCTGGGGCAACCTGACCCATTTGAATTTGATTACGGATAAAGGCTTCGCAGAGCAGACGACCGCCGGAGTGGCCGCGACAGAAGATGGGACAAGTGGGGGGAGTAAAAGTCATTTGGTTTTTTGTACACCACCCCCTACCCCTCCTTGGTAAGGAGGGGGGCAGGACTAAACTCCCCTCCTTAGTAAGGAGGGGGGTGGTCACTCTCCCCTCCTTACCAAGGAGGGGCAGGGGGGTGGTCACTCCCCCCTCCTTACCAAGGAGGGGCAGGGGGTGGTCACTCCCCCCTCCTTACTAAGGAGGGGCAGGGGGTGGTCACTCTCCCCTCCTTACTAAGGAGGGGCAGGGGGTGGTTGACTTTTATTCTTGCGAACAACTGGTGCCACGCGCTCCAGTACTCAAGTTGCTTAATGGAGCAAACTTAATACCGTTTTGACGAATCAACGCCATGACTTCCATTTCAGGAATAGTAGAACTGATTTGGAGCACACCACGACCTTCCCAAGTGATTCCCATTACCTTCGCGAGAATATCACTCTCCAGTCGTATGGTAGTACCTGGTTGGAGTTCTGTACCTTCCAATAAATCACCAGACCACATCATAGCACCATCCATCCCAAAGAATTTACCCATTAACTTACCAGCTATTGCTGAGTCATTGGTCACTCGGATAGAAACCACATCCGCGCCCATCACCCCATTGCTAGGCGGTGGCACGTTATAGACAGTGCAAACATTACCATCCTTCGTGATTTTACGTAAATCCACCGCTTCTATCGTAATATCCTTGTAGCTGGTATTATTGAAGTCGATGGTTAAATTCCCCACGGGTGGATTTTCTACGGAGTTAATTTCAGTCGCACCATCTACCACGATTTCAATATCAGCAGAAGGCGCAATACTCGACAACTCGGTACTGTCTAAATTCCAAGTCGCTTGCCAGGCTCCCTCGAGATCCATCGTGATTTCATCAGCCGTAATCGAACTACCATTACCTAAACGAAGTTCCACTGAACCGGGTGTCGCCTTAGAGGCTTGGAATTGGCCACCTGTAATTACTAACTTCGAGCTATCAGCCGTCACTGCGTCGCTACCTATACTAAAAGGAGTCATTGCATCTGCCATCTTTGCTGAAGAAGTATTACTAATCAATAACTGACCAATTTTGGCCGTGGTATTGTTCACATAACCATAAGTGGTACCAGAGGGTGCAGACTCTCCTGAAAATTGAGTGCTACCGCTACTGACAGAAATGTTCAGTTTACCCGCTTCCAGTGAAATTAAGGACACATCTAAGGCTTTCGCTGAAGTGGCTACCGTCACCGTCCGTTGTGGGTTAACAATCGTATCCACCGCGCCGCCAGTCTTCAAGTCGATGGTCATGTTAACTTTCTGCGTGGGATCCGCCAAAATTCCAACATTACTCATCTTATACAACAACATGAGTTGGTCACCACCCTCTAATTGATTAGGGGTTTTGGCATTCATGCTAAAAGAGGCGGCATTCTTACCAGAAGCGGCACTGGTGATGGGCGGAGTTGGAGTCATGAGACCATTGGGCTTCCACAGGTCGCTCAACTCAATCACGGTCTTATACCCTTTCATAGTGGCGCATAGCGGATTGGCTAATCCAGTTCCTCCACTCATATTTTGAATGGTGATGAGATTATTGGTGCTGTCCACTGCGGTGACTTTGTATTGAGTCGGGCTGGTTATAGGAGCCAAATTGCAAGTAGCAGGGGGGGTTGCCACCACATCGAAAGTGTAGAGTACATCTTTAGCGAAGTTAGTTGTGGGCGTGCTTTCTAAAGAAATTACCGTATCCCCTTTCACATGGACACGATAAATCAATGCGTTATTCGCACATTCCGCTACAGTATCACCAAAACTGGCCGTGTCTTTCCAACCGCCTGCTCCTACGGTAGCCCATCCATCAGAAGTAGCGGCTATTTTTGCCGTTATCGTCACGGCACCAGTAGTCGTATTTGGTGCTACACTGAACAAGTGAGTTCCCGCAGTGGCCTGTGAACTAGAGCTACACGCATAAGTCCAACCGGCTTTGAGCTTGGCCGCATCAGCAGTAGAGACAGTTATGGTGGCTGGATTGGTGCCTGCCCCACCTGTAAGCCCCCCCGTTGCTGTTATCGTCGCCACCGCTGCACTCAGTACACCGGTATTTGTTACTGCGAGAGTGTTGGCATAAACTTTGGAATACGAGACAGAACTGACGGCCAGTTGAGCACCCGTGATTGTTGGAACAGCACTTAGCACCCCTAATTGACGAAAGTTGACAACAGCGTCAGTGGCCAAATAAACATTCGAGTGATTTTCAAAGCGGAAAATGCTGTCCGCAGTCAATCCAGTGACATTGACAGAGGTGGCCCCCGCCGTTACATCGTCCCCCAGGGCATAACCCGTTCCTTTATCATCTCTTACGCCCAAGATCGGACTTTCAGCAAAAGTTGCACCATTATCTAAGGTAAACGTGACATCAAAATTGACGTTGATGTTTCCATCAACGGTATAGATAACCCCTAAAAAATCTGGCGTCAAACCAGTGGAAATGGGAGTAGGTAAAATGAGGCCAGTGCTACCAAATAGTTCGGCGCCATAAGAGACCCCTGTAGTTTGACCAACTCCTGCATGAACTACGCTCTGTCCACCCGTGAAATCAAAGACATCTTTAGGTCTTGTTAAAGTACCTGATGTCACAATATTGTCCTCACCAGCTCTAACGATAACGCACTTGGCCCAGCTTGCATTCTCTCCCACATTTTCAAATTGAGTGGGGGTGGTGGCGGTGGCACCGTTGGTACCATTTTTACAATCTTCTATATACAGCTGAATCGCATAGAGATTGCTAAAACTGGCAGAGAGTGCGGTGGTAATAGCTACCGCTAAAATTTTATTATGACTACGCATGGTATATACTCCTCAAACTGATTGAATTTTAACACTAATCGCAGCCGTTACCGGATGCCCCTGTACTCAGATTCATTAACGGGCTTTCGGGAAACTCGTCAGGCAATCCTGCTGCACGCAATAACGCATAAACCTGCATATACGGCTCCGGAATGTTGCTTTCTAGCGTTAACACCCCACGCCCACCCCAGGTTTCACCATTTGAGGTTAAGTCTGCCATGCCCAGATGTACCGTTTGGTGTGGCGCGAGTCCACCTACATCAATCAACATCTTACCCTTAAACACGTCTTTGTTGTCCATGTCCCGCAAGGAGCCTTTGACAAAACCCGTGGTACCTGCTGAATCATTGGTAATTCGTAGATGCACAAGGTCTATCGCATCTGAGTTTGGAATATTATACACGGTACATACCGTCCCATTTCGCTTGAGGTGTCGTAAGGTAGCCGTCCGGGTCACTGCACCACCACCAGTATATCCGATAGATAAGGTACCTTTGGGGGTCGCTTTACGGTTTTCGTTAATACTATCGGTGCCATTAACGGTAAGCATAATCTTATGTGCAACACCGTTTTTTAGTTTTGTCAGTAAACCATCAGTATCACCAGCCAAGTTATAATCCCAGGTAGCTGTTAATTTATCGGGTGATATACTAGAAGCTTTCAATATACTGCCATTATCCAAATCAATATAGACTTTACCATCAGTGGCGACACCAGATGCAGCAAAGTTGCCAGTGTCTATACTCAACTTAAATGTATCAATCTCAAGTGGCCATGCCGCCCCACCGCCAGTTGAGTACAAACCTGACTGCGCACTCGTAGAAGTAGCTGCTAAAGCATTTACTCCCGGCGTAAGTTGTATATGACCATAGTCAACCGCAGTTTCACTGGTTTTACCACTACCGGTAAACGTTTTGCCGTCGGTTTCCACATTGATGTAAGCTTTGGCCGTTTCTCGGTATTCGAAGAGAAGCGTCGTGCCTGGTACTGAACTGGCTAAAGACACTGTTCTAGTAGGGCTATCAGCCGCTTTATTGCCACTACCGGTGGGGTCAGCGATTTGCGCCACCTTAAATTCTGCCGTCAGCGTAATTTGCCCACCTGCGGTTTTTAACGCCTTTTGGACATTATTTAATTTGAAAGTAAAGTCGAGAAATTGGTCTGTGGTTAAAGCCGTTGTAGTGTCCACACGATAGGAGACGGTGCTATCTGTAGAACTTCCTTTAGCTACAATAGCCACCGGTGGTGCAGTCCCCGTACCTTGAATGCTTAAGTTATCGGTAGTTAGACCACTAGCCCAGGTAGCCCCACCACTTAATGTGAAATTTACATAAAACGAATATGCGTTACCCAATTTGGTAGTACCAGGACGGTAACGTACTCTAAAGGGGTAAGCTAATTCAGTCGTAGTAGTGCTAAATTGTTCATAAGCATAAGTGACCGTACCTGTAGAGGCTGCGCATTCCGTGACGGTAGCTGTTGCGGGTGTACCGGGTATACATTGATTGAAAGTGACAGCACTCAGCTCGACAGTATTAGCTGCCTGAGCTACAGTACCTATCCCCATGGAGAGTGCTACGGCAATCGCAGCACTGAGGGTTGTTTTCGAGAACATAAAATAAATCTCCTGTAAAATTGTTGATAATTTCGTTACTAAAAATAAGCTATTTATTGCTTACTTGATATAACAAAACCAGCATTCAAACTAAAATCAGTTCACACGTATGAGTAATCTTAGCAAACTTTTTAGTCGATATGAAATATTTATTGCTAATTTTTTTTTACTTGACTTTGTTAAAAGGCTGTTTTTAGTTCTTGTGATTAAATTTAGCAAGGTTTATTGCTAGTTATTGTGGTTTTATTGATGAACGGTGGCTTTTATCTGATGAACGGTATATTTTCTAATATTCACTATAACCTTTGGAATAGAGGCTTTAGCCGCAATGCCATTAAGTTAAGCTGAAGTTACGGCGTTGGAGTCCAAATCTTCAGATTTGGCAACGCTGTCTTACCTTGACCAATCTCGTCCAAATCTGAAGATTTGGACTCCAACGCGGCCTAACTTAATGGTATTGCGGCTAAAGCCTCTACTCCAATACTGGCTAATCCAATACTGGCTAAAGATTCTACCCCAATAGGGGTACTCCAATCAACCCTTACTTCATACCTGTTTTAGGTGAATTAGGCGTTAATGGCAACATCTGTAACCGCCGTTTAAAAGCCTCACTAATTGCTTTTGCTTCATCATCTCCCTCAATAACGTAAGGCACCAACATAATCACTAATTCAGTCCGGTCCTGCGACTGTTTATTAGCTCTAAATAATTGCCCTATAATTGGAATATCCCTTAAAATTGGTACCCCAGATTCACCCCCACTTTGAGAGTTAGAAATCAATCCTCCTAATAGTATAGACTGTCCATCATTCAAGGTCAACTGGGTACTGATATTACGATTAAGAATAATTGGAGAATCAATACTACTCGTGTTATTCGGTTGCGAAGAACTCACCTCTTGACTGATAGTTATATCCACTCGCCGTCCTGCATAAACCACCGGCTGAATATTTAAACTAATTCCAGTCCGTCGATACTGAATCTGATTCACCGAAATACCACTATTTCCACCCTGTAATTGATTACTGTTCGCTTGACTGGTCAAGGTCGGTACCTCATTACCCACTGTAATACCCGCATTCCCCCCACTACGTACCATTAAACGTGGCGTCGATAACACCGTCGCTCGGCTATCTGAAATAAACGCATTCAAAATAGCTCGGGCTTCACCCGCATTACTTAAAGTATACGTGATACCCGCACTCCCCACCCCCAAAGTGCCTAAAGTCCCCAATCTACCGCTCAATCCACCTAAACCCACTCGATTCAAAACCCATTCAATACCACGCTCATCTTTATTTGATAAAGTAATTTCCGCCACCGTCACCTCAATCAACACCTGTTTCGCAGGTTTATCCAAATCTTGCAAAATCGGCAAAATTCGAATCCAATCCTCATTCGTACCTAAAAAAATAATGGCATTACGAATCGGATCCACTGACATCGGCGTACTACTTTGTTGCAATGAATTTATCACCCCCGCCACTTGCTGCGCCGAAGTATTTTTCACAGAATAAAAAAACAAATTAGGTTTATTCGGCAACGGGCTAGGATTAATTTTATCCAATTGTTGCGCCCATTCTTGCACATATTCAAGTGCATTAGGGTCATTAGCAAAAATAATTAATGAATTAGTTTCAGGAATTGGCAAAGTAATAATACTTCCCCCCTGTAAAGACCCCGTAACTTGATAACCTTGATTACTAAGCACCTCCGTCAACCGTTGAGCTAAAGTAGTGGCTGGAATAAACGCCGGCTCAATCCGTAAACTATGCTTACCACGCATCGCCGGCTGATCTAACACCTTAATCGTCTCCGCCGCTTGCGCCACAATTTGCGGCGTACCCACTAAAATAATTGCATTACGGGTATAATCTTCCAAAATATTTATCGGTTGCCCCTGAAAAGCCTGTTGCAACCAATTTCGCACCAACGCATTACCCACTACTTTTAAAGTAATAAATTGAATAATAGAACGATGCGAAGGCGGCACATCGGGCAAAGTCGAACCAGTAAAAATCAAAGAAGGCGGTGGTTTATCACCCGGTTTAGCCAAGATAAACCGCATTATTTCCCCCTGCATTTGTAATTCAATTCCATAGTTAACCAGCACTTGACGTGCCAATTTATACAATTGCTCAGGCGTTTGCGGGTCATTTACCCGTAAGGTAACTAACTCTTTTTTATCTTGCACTTCTTGTGCGATTTCAAACGACAAACCCAATAAATTACCAAATACTTCATTAATAAAAGCCGGCAACGGCAAACCTTCCAAATTCACCTTAATCGGCGCAGTCATTTTAAACGTCGGCGCAAACTCCTGCTGTTTCAATTGAGACTCACCGGTATTAATATTCGGCACCGTTGGAGTCGGGCTAAATTTAATCTGCGGTGGCGGCGCTCCTTTAGCCTGCAAAATAGCCTCTTCAGGCTTAGTATAAGCCACCTCCGTCGGTTGTGGTAAGCGTAACGGCTCAGGTAAACTGAGCTTACTATTTTCAACACCGGTCGCACAACCTGTGAGAAAGATAATTTCTAAGACAATGAAAAAACGCATGAGTGTTATTATATTATGTTTTTCATCCCAGGTAACAAAGCTTTGCTTGATACTCCTGGTTGAAGTTTAGGTTTTTACCAAATCGGCTCTCAGTTTTATTGTTCTAACAACGCTTTCATTCGCGCCAATTCGGCTTCTAAACGGCGACGGGTAAGCCGCGTTGGAGTCCAAACCTTCAGCTTTGGAGTCCCTTCAGATTTGGAGTCCCTTCAGATTTGGAGTCCAAACCTTCAGATTTGGAGTCCAAACCTTCAGATTTGGAGTCCAAACCTTCAGATTTGG
>DZAL01000246.1 GCA_022729575.1 Thiomargarita sp. | reverse complement strand
TCGCCTTTTGGGAGTAGTAAATCCAATTTTATTGCTATTTTGCAATTGGCTCAATTTATCAACAGAATCTTCACGGCCGAAGAAAATATCACTTTCATCAGTCCTGAATGGACGAATGCCGGGGTAGGGAGATTTGGTCTCGTTCATGGTCGCAACTCCTCCAGAACCCTGGGTAAACATTCCTCTATAGAGGAACATTCAAAAGGTTCTGGTATTTTGATTATCATTTGGTATAAATTCTCTGGAAAAGTTAATTTCAGTTTATCCTTCTCTGACATACGACGGTGAAACACAATGAGGTTTTTCACCGGTTCTTTCTTATCGCGCCGCAGTAGCACCTTCCGATAATACTTGATGTGTTCTTCCACCCAAATATCAGGAACAGAATCACAAAAAACAATAATGTCTCGGCATGACAACAGGTTGCCATCTAATTCCTTTCGAATCTCAGCAGGAGAGGCATCAAAGTTAATGGGGGGCTTACAACTGATTTTTTGTTTCTCCAAATAAGTTTTGATTTCTTCTGCCAAATCCAAGTCTTGTGGGGCCGCATCAATAAACACCGCCGGTTTTTCCGAATCGGTTAGGCCGGCCTTGGCCCTGGAAATAGTCAGTTCCTGTTCTAAACGATTTACCACTTCGTATAATCGCTGATAATACTTTGCCTTTTGAGGTTCTTGGTGAGTAAAACTCAAGGTGTGTGAGTGTGAATCGTTTGCCTTCTCCCAAAACTTGATAGTAGAATCGGGCAACCTGTTTCTGATTACCTCCTCAATGGGCCCCGTTTCGACAATGATTAAACGATTTGGGGTTGCTTTGGTGGTCTGATAAATTTTCTCAAACTCGTCACGACCCCTTTCCGACTTGGAATATTGAGGAGACAAAATAACCAGAAAAAAAGCCGATTTCTTAATCAGTTCAGCAACCTCAACATTTCCATTTTTCCGGGTAGCTTCATGGACATACAATGAAAAAATATCGGTTCCTCCCAATTTTTGCGCCAACAAAACTTTAATTCCGTTCACCAAAATTGACACCCAGGCATCATCTGCTTTGGCATAACTTACCAAGATGTCGTTTTCATAATTTGGAACGTAACTCGTCATAATCATTACCTTGTCACCAAACAATTAGCTTTATTTACCATTATGCCCACTTGATTTAAACTCTTCAATAATATCATTTGCCAGTTTATCCAGAACTGAATCCCATTCCTCTTGTTCTTCCGCAGAGGCGCCCTCATCAGGCAATCTTTCAGGGACTGGATAATGAGGGGACAAGTCTTCTTTATCTGGTCTCACACATTGCCTCACGTCGGCAAGATATGCCGGTGATTCACCCTGCTGAACCACAAAAATCTTTCTACAACCTTCCAAAAAGTTACGATACTCTGAATAAGGAGGTAACTTGGTATTTGAATAAGTAGCGGACAATATTACTATCATCATCCTAGAATCCCGTAATGCACGGGATTTTATGTGTTTCATAAATTTTTGGTGAAGTGAAGTTCGGTTTCCTCTTGTATCAATTTGGGAGGATAGAAAGATGGTAACTCCTTGAGAAAATTTCTCCTGTTCAATAACTTCTCGTGGAGTTTCTCAACAAATGTGGTCACCCATCCCTTTTCACCTGGAAGAGTAGGTTCATCATCAATAATAGCATAGCTGACAAAAATATCCCACCGTTGTTCGTCCAACTTGCGTACTATCTTTTGGGCGCCTTCATAATCTTGTTGAGTAAATTCTGGTAGTTCATCCAACATAGCAAAAGCAAACCCCGTAGCATGACATGCGGCCACCCGTTGCCAACCCTGTTTATCAGTTTTTTTCTTGCCTTCCAATAAGTCTGAAATACCACGAATGACGATGCCATATTGGTTTTTATTACTAGAAATGCCTTCCAAAAAACCAAAACCTTCTTTTTCGAAAGCTACCGCGCCCAATTCCAATTTTCTGGAAAAATCTTTTGAGGCGACAGTTTTCTCTCCAGAAGCTATTGGACGCACGTAAGCCTTTGGGAGGTGATTCTGCACGTTGACTAACTTACGCCACTCTTCCTCAATGGTCTTCTTTTGTTCTTCCTCAATTTTCTTCTCCCAATCTTCTCCTTTAAGGTGTTCTATAAGAACATCTTTGATTTTCTTATTCCACTCTCGCTTGTTAAAACCCTTGACTTTCGTTAGCCAGTGATTTTTGTCTGCAATGTGTTTGGCTAATTCAACTAAAAACTCGGTCGGTTCTTTCGTGATGGGACGCACTTTAGAAGAGGGTTCTTGTTCTCTACCGCTTTCATACCCTATCACTTTTTCGGCTATAACTACATCACCCAACTTGACATCATCTTCCTCTCCCCCTGCTATACCAACAAAAAATAAATAATTCGGTTCAAACCGACGAACGGCCCAATCAACTTCTTGAATGGCTTTATAATTCCCTTGACTTTGCCGGCGCACCATCACTTGCCACTCCACTTTTTGCGAGGAGGTGTATGTTCCAATGGCATAACTCTTGTCTTCAAGTTTAAATTTCACCTTTTCCAGATGCGCTATCACCGCTTCATATTCACATTCAAGTGCGGTAAGGAAAACAATGGTACGAACAGACATGGTTGACTCCTAGATTTTTCTACACCAAAGCGTGTTGTTCAATTAGCGAGTCACTTTTTTTTTCTTGGGGTGTTTGTGTACTCGGGGTACCAGAAGAACCACTTCCTGATTGGGTTCCTGTACCAGAGGTAGTAGTCGGTCCAGAACTGGATGTAGTCGAAGTTTGTTCAGCCATTGCGGCAAAACTAATCAACCATCCTATAAAAACCACTGCCCTCATAATCCATTTTTTATTTTCTTTCATACCGTTCCACCAATGCTTTTAATTTTTGCCCAGTGTCGAGTTTGATCTGTAACCATTCAGACAATTTCCACCGCCACCACTTGTTATGTTTGCTTTTACGGTTTGAGTTTCCTGGCTTATTCATTCGGCATCCACCATCTAAACTGAGTATATCTTGCATGGGAATGATTGCTAACTTAGCAACGGATCGAAATGCCGATTGAATCAGTGGCCACGGCATCTTTTCAGGGTTTGCATTTAGATATTCGCCTACAAATTTTTGTTTTTCCTCTATTTTCTTCACCCTTTCAAACCAACTTTTCGTGGTATCACTATCGTGTGTACCAGTATAAACCACATCGCGAGGCATGTGGTTATGTGGCAAGTGATAATTTTTTAGTGGTGCCTCCTGTTTTAGGTCGAAAGCAATTTGCAAAAGTTTTATTCCGGAAAATTTAAACTGATTGCGTAATCCGATAACTTCATCAGGTACTCCTATATCTTCTGCCACGATCTTGAGTGGAAGATTCATTTCTTGAAATTTAGTGAACAATGCCTTCCCTGGGACTGACTGCCACTCGCCATCACGAGGTTTTGGACTATTATCATGCGTGTTACGAATTGCCCAACATTTGTGAAAACCACGAAAATGGGTCAAGCGTACCATGTCAAACAAATGATTGGCAGTATCGAATCGCTTCAGCCACCACTGAAAGTTTTCTTCCTCCAATTTATTCCAGTCATACAGTGGCAGTCCCCAACATTGTCCCTTCCCTGGATGAAAATAATCATTTTCAGGGGGAACACCCGCTAGAAATTTTGGAGTACCCTCTTCATCCAACAAGAAATACTCCCGATGTGCCCAAACTTCCACACTGTCACGCGCCACAAAAAACGGCATGTCACCAAACAAGTAAACGCCATTCTCATGGGCATAGTCTTTCAATTCTTGCCATTGAGTGAAAAACGCAAACTGTTCAAAATAGTATTGGTCAAGACAATACTTTTTATCGGAACGTTGACGAAATTGAGTCAATGCGTCAGGATGATGATGACGATGCCCCTCATTAGGCCAATTCCACCAACAAGCCCCCGTATAAAAGTCCTTTAACGCAGAAAACAGCGCGTATTCTTCCAACCAGTCCTTATTGTTTTCCACAAATTGGTCATAAAGTTCACGGTCTTTTGAGGTTGCCTGTCTGGAAAAATGAAAATAGGCATCTTTCAAGCACTGACGACGATATTCAAAAACTTTTTCAATTTCGTCAACAGAATAAGTCGGCAGAGACATGCGAGGCAACCAACCGCGGTCAATCAACTTTTGCAAGTTGATTAACATCGGATTGCCCGCATGAACAGACATGGGTTGATAAGGGGAGAGAAAATCGCGATGAGGAGTGTTTTTGGGCACCCGGTGCAAAGGGTGAATAGGCAACATCTGCCATACAGATAAATCACACTCTTTGAGAAAATCGACAAACCGATAGGCGTGTCTGCCCAAGGAACCCAATCCCAAGGTAGAGGGTAATGAGGTAATATGCAGTAAAATACCTGCACGGCGTTGGTTTAATACTGGAGAGGTGTTGGCCATAGTATGGTTATTCCACGGGCTGTCAATATGTCCTATAAAATTGTATGGTTTATAAGGCAGTATCTCTTTAACCATATTGTCGATTGTTCTTTAACAGTAATGTGTCAAAATTGAAATGTCAAGAGTATTTTGAAATAAATTATAGCCGGGGTTATTCACTCACTTTACTTGGTACTAAAACAGTTGAAATTTAAACTGTCTAGTTTTCTTGAACCTTAATAATAACATGCTATCTCTTCACTAATAAAAATAGCGGGTAGTCCCTATAAACCAATGGATGTATTAAAAATCAATGTGTTACAAAAGGCAAGGTCTAGGTTTCCTAAACCTTGAAGATTTAGGAAACCTTGGTAAAGTCTAGGTTTCCTAAACCTCGAAGGTTTAGGAAACCTTGCCACTTTTTAATGCCTCCATTAGCTTGTAGGGACTACCAAAATAGCGATTTGGTAATTGGTTGCAACCAATTATTTACCTTGGCAGACATGGACTGGCCATTTTGGGGGTGACCAAAGTTGTGACTTTATTATGGTGTGCCTCAATAATTTGAAAAAGTGTATTTGGATTGGCCACCCAGCGACGATATTCTTCCCAACTCATTCCTAAAAACTCATGCAATTCCATCGCATAGTCGTGGTCATGCCAGTCATCAATACAGTCATCTATATCGTCAGGCAACACTTCGCCACGCTGACAACTTTTTATAAAGTTATGTTCAGAGACATTAAACATCGATTTTTCTCCTAATTGGTTTTGTGCTTTAATATCCAACTAAATAGAAATCTCTTGGTCGGCCTTTAGTTCTAACGTCGAAGTAGCTTCATTTGGTAGTCCCTACAGACTAATAGAGGCATTAAAAATCAAGGCGTTATCAAACGCAACGCCTAGATTTTCGAAACCACGAAGGTTTAGGAAACCTAGTAATCGCCGCGGTTTCCTAAACCTACAAGGTTTAGGAAACCTTAACCTTGGTCTTTGATAACCTATTGATTTTTAATACCTCCACTGGATTGTAGGGACTGCCGTTTACCCACCTTACCTGGCCTATAATCAAGCGTTCTCCGTGGAAACTATTTAACCAGCCGCATTATACTCTTTCTAGCCAAATAGCATTAGCACTTGGAGATTCGGTGCCCACTCCGTCTAACTGGTCGTGGGTTAAGCCCGTCACTTGGAACAAACCAAGCTCATCGGTAGGTTCTACCAGATAAATTTGGTTACCAACGTGCATTTTCATTCTAGGTGGAACGTCCTCAAAGCCCACAAAAATGGGGTAAGGTGACTCCTCTTTATAAAACAGTTTCACTCTGGGATTATCAAAACCATACTCTTTGATTTCTTGAAGGTGATCACTGAGAAAATCTTCATCATCTTCATCATTTAAGGAAGACTTAGCAGACAAGACAATCTCTCCCAAATCGACTTGAATAGTCTCAGGAACTTTGCAAAGGGTTGCAATTTTTCGATTCGGAAAAATTGAAATGGGTTGGGGGTTACGAACCCGCGCAAACTGCGGATTGCCATTAGTGAAGGCTATCGCTTGTTCTAACCCACGTTTGATGCTTTCATACATCTCACTCATAACTGACCTCTCCATTTAAGAACTATTTTTTAGTAATAAAGTTCTTTTTTAAGGTTTCAACAAGTTTGGCCAGGCCATGTTCTTCGGCCTTGGTCAAATTTCCTTTCTGATTTTTGGGAAACAGGGAGATACAAACCACGGGAAAGTTTTCGTTGTAATAATAGTAAATAATTCTTACGCCACCCCGTTTGCCTTTCCCACCATATTTCCATCTTAATTTTCGTACTCCTCCAGTGCCTGGGATTACACTACCTGATTCTGGGTATTCAGCTAGGTAGTTTATAATCTTATTTTGTTCCTCTGGTTCAAATAACTTATTGGCTTGCTGAACGTATTCAGCTAATTCTATTACACTGTTTAACATAGGCCAATTGCTTTTTAGCTGAATTTTCAATTAATGTCTTCAAGCCATACTATCTGTTTTGGGCTGACGGAATTTTCCTCCGCATCAGAAAATGCCTCTTCTAACTGAAAGTAAGTGAAATCCTTAACTTCGAATAATCCCGGTTCTGTAGTCGGTTCTACCGCATAATGGCCAAATTCATTGTAGAACAAATAGGTAAGGATATTACTATACTAGAAAATTTCGGCTTCTGTACTTAGGCTCCGAAGGCGATTCCACAACTCACCATGAAATAGGTTGCCGGTCGCGGTAAAATCCTCCTGAAGGGCCACCGTCTGGCAACGTAGCTAACCACACTGCGGTATCGGCACCTTCACTCACTTCTCGCGTGGCCATTGCTCCTCCCATGCGCGTCTTTACCCAGCCTGGGCACATCGTATTAATCAACACATTCGTCCCTGTCAACTCATCCGCTAATAACCGAGTCAACGCATTTAAAGCAGTTTTCGAGGTACGATACCCCGGACAACAACCATTCATCTCACTTAATTGCCCCATACCGCTGGATAGATTCACAATCCGCCCATAATTATTTTCCAGCATCAGAGGAATAAACGCCTGACATAAACGAAAAGGACCATACAAATTAGTTTCCATCGCCTCTTGTAAGGTCTCCACACTAATTTTTAATGCACTCACATTCATTTGGTCGGGAAAGATACCGGCGTTATTGACCAGAATATCTAACCGTCCATATTCTTTGTTAATCAAACGTTTGAGGTCATTGACGCTTTCTTTACAGGTCACGTCCAACGACTGAAAGAGCAAATTAGTCACACCTTGTTGCTCTAACTGTTGTTTGGCTTGCAGACCTTGGTTGGGGTCACGACTGGTTAAAATAACCTTCAACTTACCGGATTGTGCCAATTGTCGGCTTATTTCTAAACCAATGCCACGATTAGCACCAGTCACTAGCGCGATTTTATTAAGTGTAGTCATTTGTAATTGTCCTCTGATAGTTAAGTTAACTTAATTCTTGATTCTTATCTTGCCAACAGAATTTTTTCCCAATAACCCATGAGCGATTTGATAAAGCGTACTAACTGCCGGCGCCCCGGTGTTGCCCGTTAAAGCGGTGACAATATTGGCTAATTCTATGGCACGCTCAGTAGATAAAGTTTTAGCCCGCTCGGCAAAGCTAATAATGGCTCGTTGCTGTGCCAGTGGCAACGTGATTGCCAGTGGTAATGGAGAAACTTCAGGAAGAGCCACATATTTGATAGCTTGGTTTTGATAAACCACTATGGTACCCGCCGCTAAATCTCCCAATCGTTTAAACTCTTTGGTGGCCAGCATAGAAAATAGTCCGAAACCATAAGCAAAAGGGAGAAAATCGATGATCCGTAACAAGTTGCGAATCATTGAGGCCGTCCAACCTACTGGAGTGCCTAAATCATGTAACACTCGAAGTTTCATCCATTTTTTACCAGGCGTTGCGCCTTGTTGTAAGACTTCAAACATGACTGGATAAAACCATTCTATGACAAAGACACCGATATAAAAAATACCTTTACCCAATGCGCCGAAAGGAAATAATATATAACCTAGACCGACATATAATATGCTACGGATAATGGTGTCAATAATCCAAGCCGTGGCACGTACTACAGGGCCTGCCACCCGTAATTCCAATTCTACTCCTTCTGGAGTTTCAATCAGTTGAGTAGTATCAAGCATATCAGGTTACCGTTAAATTATAAATTACCTGGTGTGCCACACCATTTTTAGTATGTTAAACGTCGCGCCAAGAGCACAGTTTGCTAGGAAATTGAGTCAAATTGGTCAGGTTTGACCAGTGTTGAGGTTCGCTCTGGTGAGTTTAACCGCCAGGTTTGACAGATTCGTTAAACCGATTGAGTTATGCAAACACGCCAACGAAACGTCTTTGGACGTAGTTAACCGACGTTTCTCTCCACCCGTTGCCCCGGTCCTAATCTATCAAGTCGACAGAGTCGGCACCGGCCATTCCAGATTTCTTAAACTGGTCAGGTTTTCATGGCTGCTCTCAGTTCACATACCAAAAAAGGTGTTGCATACTAGGTTAGGTTAGGTTATACCTCAGATAAACACGCCTTCTTTAACCATCATAGCGCGTCCTCAAGTTGGGTTAGGATATGAACCTATTATATCATAATATATCATGGAGAGAGGCAAGATGCTCTATTATAGTAGTATTCATGTATATATGTACGATAAATAACCATTTCACGAATACGGCGTTACTCTCTGTACGCAGGGGCTAAGTACTGAAGCAGAAATTTTGCGGTATTTTCCCTCACCCCCGACCCCTCTCC